>JASFRP010000044.1:0-10693 GCA_050114895.1 Gemmatimonadota bacterium | reverse complement strand
CCACGGCCATGACTCGGCCCGCCTTCTCCAGCTGCAGTGCCTTGGTGACGAAGACCTGTCCGGCCTGGGTTGCGAGCCCAACCCCCAGGAGGTACGCCCATTCAACACCTCTCGGCACGACGAAGACCCGGAGCGTGGCGGGAGAAGAGCCCACCAGGCTCACCACCGCAAAGGCCAGAACGATGACGAGAGGGTGATGGGTCCTGGTGAGGCGACGGGCGGTGACATAGGCCGCGGCGCTGAGAATCGCCCCGGTCAGCGCCACCCCCACCGCCACCGGGTCCAGGCCCGAAATGTCGCCAAAGAGAAACCCCGGGCGAGCCACGATGAGGACTCCACCCAGTGCCGCCAGAGCCAGGACCACCTCCCTACCCCCCAGAACCTCCCCCAGGAAGATGGCGGCCAGGAGGGCCGTGAAGATCGGGTTGGTGAAATGGATGACCGTGGTCTCGGCCAGAGGCAGTCGGACCACCGCCCAGAGAAAACAGCTGAGGGCACCGTACCCGAAGAGCCCCCGGAGAAGGAGGAGACCTCGCTCCGTACCCCAGGGCGAGACGCCGGCTCTACTCAACGCGTGAAGTGTGAGCGTGGTAGTCACCACGGCTCGGAAAAATATGATTTCCTGGGTGGGGAGTCGGACCCCCGCCAACTTCGCGAAGGCAGACATGAAGGAAAAGGAGAAAGCCCCGGCAGCGGCATACCGGAGCCCCAGGGGGAATCCTCTGATCATGCGGTGATCTTCATGGGGATCCCGGCTCCACCCGGGCCGATACGATCAGATCCTCTTCGTACAGGAGATCCACCGCATCCATTCCAACCTCCACCCAACCGAAAGTGGTGTATGCCCCATCCAGATGAGGCTGCATCGAGTGGGTGATGAAGAATTGGGACCCCTCCGTGTCCTTCCCTGAGCTGGCCATTCCCAGCACCCCGCGCCGATAGGGGATCTCATTGAACTCGCTCCGGATCTCGAATCCCGGCCCACCGTACCCGTCCCTTCGGGTGAAGTCCCCTCCCTGCACGACGAAATTCGGTACCACCCGGTGAAAGGGAACGCCGTCGTATTTCCCCTCCATGGCGAACCCCGCGATGGTCTGGACCGTCAACGGCGCACCCTCGGTATCCAGGACCAGCGTCACCGCACCCTTTTCAGTCTGGAGGACGAGGTGGGGCCGGGAGCCGAGGCGGCCCAGACCTTCCCAGTCTATCGTCTTCTCGGCCGGGGTCACCCCGCCCGCGGCCTCGATCTCCTCACCCCTGAGCCCGGCCAGGGCGCGTGCCGCGGTCTCCCGAATGGAGTGGTTCGGGTGCTCCATCCCCTGCCTCAGGATGGTCTCTGCCTCCGGCGCTCCGGTCTGGCCCAGGGCTTCCAGAATCGCCAGCATGCCGTCCAGATCCCCGGGGAGGGACATATCCTTGTAGGCCTCTTCCAGGAGGTCCAGGGAGCCGAGGGCGAGGAATACCGAGTCCGCCAGAGCCGGCGCAGCCACGTAGGTGGATGCGGGGTCCCGGGCCTGGAGCCCCCTGGAGAAGGCTTGAAAGTACCGTGCGTGCATGGTGGAGTCGTTCCGCTCCACCCTCCATCTCCGGGCCAGTCCTCCCAGAGCCGTCCCCCTGATCCTGGAGCTCTCCGACCCCACCGCTTCAGCCAGGACATCGAACGCCTCGGCCCCGGGAACAAAAGCCAGTGCTCCCAGGCCCCTCGTTCGTGGAATGACCTCCTCCTCCCCCCACCGGCCCAGCCATTCCAGTATGAATGCTCCCTGGCCCTGACGTCCCAGCAAGGCCAGGATGGGCCCGGCCCGGCGCCAATCCTCCCAGTGGCTTTCCACCCAGGACTTCAAGTCGTCCCCTTCCCCAGGAGGGAGTCGGGAGGCTGAAGTCAGGGCGGTGGCAGCGGAGTAGGCGACATGGGTGCTGGGGTCCTCCAACGCATCCATGAGTTCCCTTCTCACTCGGGGATCCGCCGTCCTCGGACCCATCCCTCGGGCCGCGTTGGTTCGAATGCGCCAGTCCGGTGACATTCGAAGCCACCACAGGAAGCGAGGTGTGTCCTGGGGGTCTCCCAGGCTCGCCAGGCCCAGCAGGAGGTGCATGGCCAGGGGATCGTCAGGGGGCAGAGAATCCAGGGCCGCCCTCACCTGGGGCGCGAAGGCCGTCCACGGCCCCGTGGCCGTGCTTCGACCGAAGTAGTATCCCGCGTTTTCCCGCGCTCGAAGGTCCGGATTACGCAGTTCTTCCACCATATGCCGGATCGCGGAGGGTAGTACGACACCCCGCACCCCCATTCGGGAGACGGCTAGGTTCCGAAGCGCCGATTCCTCAGGGGGAAGATCGAGCTCCACCAGTCGCTCCAGGACAAGCTCGTCTCCCACTTTCCCCACCGCTTCGAATATTCTCATGCGGACATCGGGGTCCTCCTCCTCCCCCAGGGCGCCCAGAAGCACCCCCCCGTACCTGGCATCGGAGAGCTGTCCCAGGGCGAAGGCCGCGTCCCTCCGGACCGGGGCCTCCGAGTCCGTCAAGAGCCCGGACAGGGGCGGACCTGCTTCCGGGTCCTGGACCGACGCCAGTGCGAAGGCCGCCCGGGCCCGAACCAGGGGATCGGGGTCGGCCAGCAACCTGATGAGCGCACCCCCGTCCCGCTCTACCTGAAAGTCTACTGCCCTCTGGAGCGTCTCTCGGTGGAGGAGGCCGTCGGAGGGCCGGACGGGAGGAGGGGGCGGCGTGCCCAGGGCTCGGTCGGGGGGTCCCTGAGGACCGCATCCACCCGTGAGGAGAACGAAGCCCAAAGCAGGGAACAGGATCCGGTTCGGAATCTTGCGGGACATCCGTGCCTCGAGTTGAGGTGAGGTCACTCTCCAAACCAGGGAAACTGACGACGAGGCCCCTCCGCGTCCAGCAGACGGGCCGGCGGGCACGTGCCCTCACCCTCGCGGGTTGGAGCGAAGAGTGCCCAGGGCGATGCCTCCGAGGACGAGGCACCCTCCCAGGAGTGTTTGAGGGGGTGGGGTCTCCCGAATGGCTGGAAGAAGCCAGGCGATGAGCGTGGCGCCGACGGGCTCGCCCAGGGAGGCCAGGTTGGCCACATAGGCCGGGAGATAGCGGAGGGCATAGTTGATCCCGGTATGTCCCAGCATCATGGGTACGGCGGCGAGGGCAAGGAACACCCACCAGTCCCTGGGAGGATAGCCGGTGAGGGGGAGTGCGGGATCCAAAAGAACGATCAGGGTCAGGGCCAGTGCCGCTACACCGTATACCAGTCCGGTGTAGGCCCAGATGTCCAGTCTCCTCCTGAGGGTCCGGCCGATGGTGAAGTACCCCGCCGCCATGAGCCCGGCCGAGAGTGCCAGCGCGTCTCCAAGCAGAGCGTCCGATCCGATTCCGAAGTCTCCCCAGCCGATGATGATGGACCCCGTCACCGCCACCGCGATTCCCACCCACTGCCGACGCCCCGGGCGCTCCCCGAGGAAGGCCACCGAGAGAGCCCCCACGAATAGAGGCTGGGTGCTGACCAGAACCGTGGAGCTGGCGATGGTGGTCAGCTGAATGGATGCCACCCAGGCCCAGAAGTGCCCCGCCAGCAGAAGGCCCGCACCCACGGCCAGGACCCAGCCTGCACGTCCCAGCTTGACTCCCAGAAAGACACTCCGCCTACCAAGGAGAATCAGCCCGATGATTCCCACGGAGAAGAGGAGTCTCCAGGCGGAGATTACCAGTGCCGCGGCCGTGGAGAACCGGACCAGAGGGCCGGCGAAGGAAACAGCAGCCACGGCGCCGAGGAGAGCCAGACCTGGCGGGAGGATCGGGCGGTGCGGTGCGTCTGGCGGCATGGCTTCGGGGATCCCGTCGCGTGTCGGGAGGAGAGAGCGGCCCGGGGAGCCCTGGAGCCCCGGAGCGCCCGGCAGGACTCCAAGATGTTCCTGCGCACGGTGCCTCGCCAGTGGGACGTGCCCGGACAGGTCCAGGAGGTGCGCTCGACCCCGACCCTTTCCTATACTTCCCACCATGCGCGACGAAACCGTCCTCCCTGGATACTGCGGAGCGGCCGCGGGGCATCCCCTTCACGGCCCGTACCACGACTATGAGTACGGATTTCCCGTGAGGGACGACGACCGCCTCTTCGAGCGACTCGTACTGGAGATCAACCAGGCGGGCCTTTCCTGGCTGACCATACTGAAGAAACGTGCCGGGTTTCGGAGGGCATACAGAGACTTCCGGGTTTCGGAGGTCGCCGCGTTCGGCGCCGACGATCGGAGCCGTCTCTTGCTCGATCCGGGAATCGTGCGGAACCGGCTGAAGGTGGACGCTGCGATTTCCAACGCCCGGACGCTCCTGGAACTGAAGGACTCTCACGGATCTTTCGCCGAATGGCTGGACCATCATCACCCCCGGACCAGGTCCGAATGGGTCCGGTTGTTCAGGAAGACCTTTCGGTTCACGGGAGGCGAGATCACCGGGGAGTTCCTCATCAGCACCGGTTACCTTCCGGGAGCCCACGCGCCGGAATGTCCGGTCCACCAGCAGATCCTTGAGATGAGCCCTCCCTGGCTCCTGTCCGAGCCGAGGCGAGGCGGATGACGGCGCCAGGGGCTCCCCCCTATCACGCGGCCTGGTGGCTTCCCGGAGGACATCTCCAGACCCTTGGGGGGAAGTACATGCGGCCCCGTGTCGAGCTGCCGCTGAGGCGGGAGCGGTGGGACACGCCGGACGGTGACTTCCTGGACCTGGACTTCGGACCCGACCCCGACGAGGGTGCCCCACTGGTTCTCCTGCTGCACGGGCTGGAGGGGTTCGCCAGGAGACCCTACATGCTCCACGCAATGGGGGTCCTGGCGGGCCGCGGGATCGCCAGCGTGGGCCTGAACTTCAGAGGATGCTCCGGGGAGCCGAACCGGCTGGCCAGGATGTATCACTCGGGGGACACGAAGGACACCGGCCTGGTCCTGAAAGCGCTACGGGAGCGCTGGCCCCGCCGGCCGCTGGGTGCCCTGGGGTTCTCTCTCGGAGGGAACGTCCTCCTGAAGCTCCTGGGCGAGGGGTCGGACAGCGACGGACATCCGGTGGGTGCCGCGGCGGCCATCTCGGTGCCGTACGATCTCTCCGCGGGCGTCGCGCACCTGGAGGGAAGCCCCGTGGGGCGTTTCTACGCCCGGTATTTCCTCACCTCCCTCAGCGAGAAGGTGAAGGCAAAGGAGAAGATCCTGGCTTCCCTCCTGGACCTGGACGCGGTCTACGCCAGTCGGAACCTCAGCCAGTTCGACGATGCCGCCACCGCGCCCCTCCACGGCTTCGAGGACGCCCAGGACTATTACCGGCAGTCGTCCTCCAACCAGTTTCTCCAGGGGATTCGGGTCCCCACCCTTCTCATCCACGCTCGAAACGACCCCTTCCTCCCCAGCCGGGCGATCCCGGTGGACTCCATGAGAGAGAATCCCGCGTTAGAGCCGCTCATACTCGACAGCGGTGGGCACGTGGGGTTCCTCGCCGGGTCGGTTCCGGGGCGTCCCCGATTCTGGGCGGAGGACCGCCTGGCAGAGTTCCTGGCCCATCACCTGGGGTGAGGGCCCCGCACGGCCGGCAACCCCCCGAGCCCTCCCGCAGGAACGCCGACGGGGCCGGAGTCAGTCGCTCCGGCCCCTGGCGCTTCCCCGGGCCCTAGTCCACGCCCGCCGTCAGCTTGTGGATGGGCCCCTTGAACAGGACGAAGAGAATCCCGGATCCGATGACGATAGCCGCCACCGTCCCGAAGAGCTGAGTGAGGGGGAGGGTCTCCATCTGCCCCGCGGCCAGACCGGCGATGAGGTTCCCCAGGGCGGCCCCCATGAACCAGATCCCCATGGACTGACCCACCAGGCGTTTGGGCGCCAGCTTCGTGATGGAGGATAGACCCACGGGGCTCAGGCAGAGCTCACCGCTGGTGTGGAGGAAGTAGGTCACCACCAGCCACATGGGGCTCACGCCGTTCTCCGGCGAAGCGTAGACGGCCGCCCAGGCCATCACCAGGAACCCGATCCCCAGGAGGATGAGTCCCATGCCGAACTTCATGGGGATGGAGGGGTTTCGGGAGCCCAACGCCACCCAGAGCCAGCCGAAGACCGGGGCGAAGATGATGATGAAGATGGGATTCACGCTCTGGAGCCAGCTGGCGGGAACCTCCCAACCGAACAGCACCCGGTCCGTGAGGCGGTCGGCGAAGAGGTTCATGGAGGAGCCCGCCTGTTCGAACCCGGACCAGAAGAGGGCGGCACCGATGAAGAGAAAGAAAATGACCACCATCCGCTTCTTCTCCACCGTGTCCAGTCCACCGAAGAGCAGCTGATAGGCGAAATAGACCATCGCAAGCCCCACGATGAAGGCTCCGGTCGCACCGGCAGCCTGCTGGAGGCTGAAGGAGGTGATCCCCCGACTCTGCATGAATGAGAGGATCGCCGCCACCGCCACGATGGCCAGTACGGCCAGGAAAAGGGTCTGGTTGGTCCGCTTCCGTTCCGCCGTTTCAAGCTTCGGGGCGCCCCCCAGGTCCGCCAGCCCGGCACCCACCCGGTACTGGATCAGCCCCAGGACCATTCCGGTTCCGGCAGCCATGAAGGCGTACTTCCAGTCGATTTGCTCACCCAGGGCGCCGCAGACCAGGGGCCCGACGAAAGCGCCCAGGTTGATTCCCATGTAGAAGATGGAGAAGCC
Source organism: Gemmatimonadota bacterium (assembly GCA_050114895.1). Lineage (GTDB taxonomy): Bacteria > Gemmatimonadota > Gemmatimonadetes > Longimicrobiales > Gaopeijiaceae > JASFRP01. The sequence continues at coordinate 4,006 of JASFRP010000044.1, read as the reverse complement.
CGCGTCACGCCTGGAGCCACCCTCGGGATAGAGATCCCCCACGATAGCGCTGACGTTGGGCTTCAACAGGCCCGTACCCAGAACGATGAGGGCCAGCCCGGAGTAGAACCCCGCCGGAGTCGTGGATCCGAATGCCAGGGAGAACTGCCCGGCGGCGATGAGGAAGCCACCGTAGAAGACGGCGTTCCGGGCTCCCACCAACTTGTCCGCGAACCAACCCCCGGGGAGGGCCATGAGGTAGACGCCGGCGGTATACAGGCCGTAGATGGCCGCCGCCTTCCCGTCCGTCATTCCCAGACCACCGGTCTGGATGGCGTCCACCATGAAGAGGATGAGGATCCCCCGCATCCCATAGTAGGAGAACCGCTCCCACATCTCGGTAAAGAAGAGGGTGGCCAGACCACGGGGGTGCCCAAAGAACCCCGTTTGGTCCGGGCGCAGAGGTGCTTGTGCGGTATGGGTCATCGGAGACTCCTCACGTCGGTTCCAGAACGGCCCTGCCCGGGCCGGAGAATCGGAGCAATATCCCTGGGGAAGGGGTCCTAGGCAAGCCACACGCTCCGCCTCTGCCCGAGGGTGGAGGCCACCCCGCCCCCGTGCACACGCCGAGTTGCCTTCCCACCAGAAACCTCCGATCATGTGGCCACTCGACCCGGTGGCGCGGGAGCCTCCGGATGGTTGTCCCGATCCAAGAGCATGATCATGGAACGCAAACGCACGCTTCGCCGAGCAATCCTTCTCGGACTATTCCTGGCTTTTCCAGCTGCCATGTCCGCGCAGGCCGTGGGCAAGAAGCCCCTGGATCACGATGCCTATGACATCTGGAAGTCCATACCCGCTCAGGTCCTGGCCGACAACGGCGAATGGCTGGTGTACACCGTGGTCCCGGGGGACGGGGACGCCACCCTCATCGCCCGGAACCTACGCCAGGGCGCCCAGGTCACCATCTCCCGTGGCTCCGGCCCTCAGATCACCGCCGACTCCCGCTTCCTGGTCTTCACCATTGATCCCATGCAAGCCGTGGTGGACTCCCTGGAGGAGGAAGGGACACGGGGTGACGATCTTCCCCGGGACTCTCTCGGAGTGATCGATCTCTCCCGATTTCGGGGCTCCGACGCCGTCGCGGACCCCGAGTTCTTCAAGGTCGCGCGTGTGAGCTCCTGGCAGATTCCAGAGGAAGAGAATGCCTACCTCGCGTATCTCCTGGAGCCGCCGGAGGAGGCACCCGATTCGGCGGCCGGAGGGGAAGAGGCGGAGGAAGCGGGCCCGGGGCGCCGGCCGGGCAGTAGGGGCGCTCGCCCCGGCGGAGCACGCCCGGGCGGGGGCGCTGGAGACGCGAAGGAAAAGGAGGAAGGCACGGACCTGATCCTCCGACACCTGGCCTCCGGAGAGGAGTTCACCTTCCCCCACGTCATGAGCTATGCCTTCGACGAGGACGGAGGGTGGTTGGCCTACACCGCCGAGAACGAAGAAGGAGACGCCGACGGCGTATTCGGCGTGGCTGCCGCAAACGGGCAGGCTTCCCCGGTACTGGTCGGCGAAGGGAAGTACACGCAGCTGACCCTTGCCAAGGAAGGGGGCCAGGTAGGGTTCCTTGCGAACCGGGACGACTGGGAAGCCGATGACCCCGCCTACGCCCTCTACTACGGGGTCCTGGGGGAGGGTGAAGCCGGGATGGTGGCCAACGCCGAGACTGCCGGGATCCCCGACGGTTGGGAGGTGAGCGAAAACGGAAGCCTGGCCTTCTCCGGAGAGGGCACCCGCCTCTTCTTCGGGACCGCTCCCACGCCACCGCCCCCACCCACGGACACCCTCCCCGAGGACGAGCAGGTGGAGGTGGACATCTGGAACTGGAAGGACCCCCTCATCCAGCCGATGCAGCTCCTGCAGGTCCAACAGGAGCGCCGCCGCACCTACACGGCCTACGCCAACACGACGGACCTCTCGGTGGTCCAGCTGGCCACGGAGGAGATCCCCGAGGTGACCGTGAGCCAGGACGGTGAAGGGGACGTAGCCTTCGGCACCGCCACCCTCAAATACGGCTATTACGTCTCCCACGACGGAACCTACGGGGACGTGTACCTCATGGACGTGGGGACCGGCGAGCCGGAGATGATCCTGGAGAAGCAGAGGAATCCCCGGGTCAGCTTCTCTCCGGAAGGCCAGTACCTCTATTGGTATGACGGTGGCGCACGGCACTGGTTCGTGATGGACGTGAACGACCGGATGGCCAGAAACGTGACGGAGAGCCTTCCCTTCCCTGTCTACAACGAGCTGTACGACCAGCCCGATGATCCCAACTCCTACGGGAGCGCCGGCTGGCTCGAAGACGACGCGGCCTTCCTGGTGTACGACCACTTCGATATCTGGTCCGTCGACCCGCGGGGACAGGCCCAGCCAAGGAACCTGACGGAGGGCGTGGGACGGGCCTCCGACATCGAGTTCCGATACATCGATCCCACCGGGGGCGGCGGGGCCTTCGGGTTCGGATTCGGAGGTCGGCGCGGAGGTGGCGCTCCCTTCAGGGACGACGAAGGCATCGCCCCGGATGAGGACGTCCTCCTCACCGCCTTCCAGATCTATACGAAACAGGGCGGATTCTACCGGGATCGGTTCGACCGGAATCGAGAGCCGGTCCGTCTCCTCATGGGAGACTACCGCTACGCTGACCTGCGGAAGGCGGACGACGCCGACGTGTACGTTCTCACCCGGCAGAGCTTCCAGGAGTTCCCGGATCTGTGGATCTCGGACCTGGACTTCCGGAACATGGAGAAGATCTCTGACGCCAATCCCCAACAGGCGGAGTACAGCTGGGGCACCGCGGAGCTGGTGGAGTGGATCTCCAACGACGGGATCCCCCTCCAGGGCATCCTGGCGAAGCCCGAGGGCTTCGATCCGAACAAGAAGTACCCCATGATGGTCTACTTCTACGAGCGCAGCTCCGACGGGCTGCACCAGTACCGGACCATCCGCCCGGGAAGCTCCTCGGTGATCCCCTCCTTCTACGTGAGCCGGGGATACGTCTTCTTCATCCCGGATATTCCCTACGAGATCGGTCACCCCGGTGAGAGCGCCATTGACGCCGTGGTCCCCGGAGTCTTGAGGATCCTGGAGGACGGATACGTGGACAAGGACCGCATCGGCGTCCAGGGGCATTCCTGGGGAGGGTACCAGATCGCCTACATGATCACCCGGACCAATCTCTTCGCCGCGGCCGAGGCCGGGGCTCCCGTGGCCAACATGACCAGCGCCTACGGTGGGATCCGTTGGGGAAGTGGGATGAGCCGTCAGTTCCAGTACGAGCGGACGCAGAGCCGTATCGGTGGCAGCCTCTGGGATCAAACGCTCCGGTACATCGAGAACTCCCCCCTCTTCGAGGCCGACAAGATTCAGACTCCACTCTTGATGATGCACAACGACCAGGACGACGCGGTCCCCTGGTACCAGGGGATCGAGATGTACATGGCATTGCGGAGACTGCAAAAGCCCGTCTGGCTGGTGGTCTACAACGGTGAGCCTCACGGCCTGAGGCAGAGACAGAATCAGAAGGATTGGATGGTCCGCATGCAGCAGTTCTTCGACCACTACCTCATGGACGCCCCGGCGCCGGTGTGGATGACGGACGGGGTTCCGGCGGTGAAGAAGGGTCAGACCCTGGGGTTGGAGATCAAGAGGGACTGACGACCAGCTCGGTGGAAGGCCACGGCCCCGGGGGCGCTGTCCCCCGGGGCTGTCTGTCTTCCGGGATCACTGTGGAGCCCCGGAAAAGAAGGCCTTCCGGTGCCAGGAAGCCCCTGCAGCCTTCTCCCATTCGCCTTTTCGGAGCTGATCCATGCGGAGAATCGTGTGGTCGAAGACGGGGGTCCCCAGGTGTACTTCTCCAGCGTCGGCGAGGGCCCTGAACTCGATCCGGCTCGCGCTCCTGAGCTCACCCGCGCCAGACCTGAACCACACCGGGGAACGATCCAGGAAGGACATTCGCCACGCCTCTCCCAGATCCTTCAGT
>JASFRP010000043.1:0-10714 GCA_050114895.1 Gemmatimonadota bacterium | reverse complement strand
CTCCGAACCGTACCCCGTGAGGTTCTTGGCAGTGACGAAGGGGAAGTACATGCACGTCTCGAGGACGAACCGCTCCTCCTGGGCCCGGTCCACGAAGAAGCTCTTGGGGTGTCCCACGTCATTGGTTATCTCCCCCGGGTGCTCCCCCACCAGGATGAACGCGGGATGGCAGGTGAAGCCATGTCCCAGTCGGGGAAGCCCCGCTCCGAAGCCGCTGTGGAGGAGGAGCGAGGGGGTGCCCAGGACGCCCCCGGCCAGCACCACCTGATCGCTCCGGACCCGGTACTCCCCCGGGTCCCACTCCGGGTCACCGCCGGGGCCACCGGGAGGTCGGGGGTCCACCCGTACCCGTACCTCCCTGTCGCCCAGGTGGAACACGGTCGCCCGGGTCACCACCTCCACTCCACCCCCCTCGGCCCTGGGGAGCTGGACCTTGTGGGTCCCCTGCTTGGCACCGTTGGGGCATCCCAGGTTGCAGAGGCTCGATCCTCTGCACCCTTTCACGTTTACCGGGAACTGTTCGGGGGTGAACCCGGCGGCCTTCGCCCCCTCCACGAAGAGGTGGTTGTTGTCGTTGATCTCCTCGGGTGGAAGGGGGTGGACGTTGTTCTCCTCGGCGTACTTCCGGGAACGTCTCAGGAGGTCAGCGTGGTTCAGCCCCGGCACGCCCCAGCCCTCGATGACCCGGGCGGGTGGGTGGAGAGAAGTCCCGGTATAGACTACCGTGGAGCCGCCGTAGGCCCGCCCCACCGCGAGGGTCATGGCACCGTCGGCGGTGAGGAATCCTCCACTGTCCAGGTAGAGGGCATCGGCCATCTCCATCTCCTGGCCGGTCATCTCCTCGTCCGTGAACCGGGGCCCCCTCTCCAGGACGAGAATCCGCTTCCCTCCCTCGGCCAGGGGAACCAGCTCCTGTGCCACAGCGCCCCCTCCTGCACCAGAGCCCACCACCACCACGTCCGCCGTAAGCTCCTTCATGTCGCCCCCTCGCCTTCACCCCGTTCCGGAACCTGGGCAGTCCCCCCTACAGGCTCTCGGGTGGGGCCGCCGCCTGGGCCAGAGAGGTCGTCGTGAGCCCGGCTCACCTCCTCTCGTGCAAGCCACCCCCCGGGGCGGGCCCGGTACCCGATCCGCTCCCTCACCGGGTCCTGGAGATAGTAGCCCATGAAGAGAAGGGTCCGAATGCCCCAGACCCCGCGACGGACAGGCAGGAGACGGGAGCGCTGGAGGCGCTCCAGAAGGCTGGCCCGACGCTCCGGGGAGAGACGCTGGAATGTCCGGCCCGAGGTGAGAAAGGCGAGGAGGTTCACGAGACGGAGGAAGAGGCGGATCTGCCGTCTCACTCCGGCCGGCCGTGTCGCGAGGGCATGCTCGATGATGCTCAGCGCCCGCTGCCACACGTCCTCGTCCATGACATCCGAGACGGGAAGCACCACGTCTCCCATGGCTCGGAGGGGGCCCGAGAGGGAGGTGAAGACCGGCCGGGACTCTGAAGGGGCCATGTGACCTCGGCTGTTCAGGCGGACCGCCGGGAGTCCACCTTCGAATAGGGTGAGGGAGAGGGACGGGCTCAATATCCGGCGTCGCTCCGACCTTTGCAAAGTGCGGAGCCGCCGGCACGTTTGGGGCGGCAAGACCACGGTCTCACGCACCTGGCACTGGCTCGCCTGCTCGAGCACGTGGACGGGATCGCGTCGATGGGCCAAGATTCCCGGTGAGAGAGCGGGCTTCGAGGCCACCAGACTCCTCACCAGGACGACACCATGACGGACACAGTGCAGGACCGGGCTCTCTTCGCCGGGCTGGACGTCTCCACCCAGAGCTGCAAGCTGGTGGTCATCGACGCGGCGGTCGGCGAGGTGGTGCACGTGGGTCAGGTGGACTACGACCGGGACCTCCCGCAGTACGGCACGGAGAACGGTGTCGTGCCGGGCCTGGGGGAGGGCGTTTCCGAGTCCGATCCCCGGATGTGGACCGAGGCGGTGGAGTTGGCGCTGTCGGGACTCTCCGCCACGGATCTTCCCGCGGACCAAATCTCATGCATCTCCGTGTCGGGGCAGCAGCACGGCCTGGTGGCACTGGCCGCCGACGGGAGCCTGGCCCGTCCCAGGAGCAAGCTGTGGAACGACTTCTCCACTGCCGAGGAGTGCCAGATCCTCACAGAGGCCGTCGGTGGGCCCGAAGCCATGATCGCCGAGGTGGGGAACAGCCAGCGGACAGGGTACACGGCGCCGAAGATCCTCCACATGCGCCGCCATGAACCGGACGCCTTCGACCGCTCCACCATCTTCTTCCTGGTCCACAACTTCATCAACTGGCACCTCACCGGCGGGCCGGACGGGGGAGTCGCGGTCATGGAGCCCGGAGACGCTTCCGGGATGGCCCTTTGGCACCCCGGGACCGGTCGCTGGTCGTCGAAGGTCCTCAACGCCGTCGGCCCGGACCTGCTGGCGAAGCTTCCCCCCATCCAGCCTTCGGACCGGACCATCGGCTGGCTGTCCCCGAGTCTGGCCTCACGGTTTGGTCTCTCCCGGGATTGCCGGGTCGGAGCTGGAAGCGGGGACAACATGTACGGCGCGGTGGGAACCGGGAACGTGGAGCCCGGGATCGTGACGGTGAGCCTGGGCACCAGCGGAACCGCATACACCTTCCTGCGGGAACCCTTCATCGACCCCACCGGTGAGATCGCCGCGTTCCGGGACAGCACCGGGCACCACCTCCCCCTCCTCTGCGTCTCCAACCTGGCCAACGGGTACGACGCCCTGCGGGAGGATCTCGGTATCTCCCACAAAGAGTTCGACGAGCTCCACGACGCGGGCTCTCCGGGGAGCGGCGGACGGTTGATCGTCCCCTGGTACGTGGGGGAGCGGACGCCCGATCTCCCCCAGGCGGCCCCCTTCTATTTCGGCTTCGGACCCTCGGACTTCCGGCCGGAAGTCCTGTGCCGGGCCATGGTGGAGGGGCATGTCCTGAACCTCTACGACGGCTTCACCCGCCTCCCGGTGACTCCAGCGGAAATCCGCCTCACCGGTGGCCTGTCCAACTCGCCGGCCTGGTGCCAGACCATCGCCGACGTCTTCCGCACGGACGCGGTACCGGTCCGAGGAGAGGGCGCCGCGTTGGGGGCGGCCATCCACGCCGCCTGGGTGTGGCTCCGGGAGGAAGGCCGGGAGGTGTCCCTGACGGAGGTCTCCTCACCGTTCGTGGTCCTGGAGGAAGGGGCCCGGAGGAGCCCGGAGCCGGCACACGGAAAACACTACGAGATCCTCCGGGACCTCTTTCGGAGTCTGAGCCGCAGGATCCGGGGCGTGCCGGGAGAGGATCCCTTTCTCTTGCGGCAAAAGCTGCTGGAGCTCTGACCTTCCGCTCTTGAGCGTCTCCCTCGTTCGGGGTGCCCTTCGCCGAGGGGCCCCGAGCGACGCCTCCATCCCCGAAGAACGCTCGCCCCTCGCACACCACCCCGGTAGCTGCTTGCCGCCCCGAGGCGTTCCGCCCTACACTTTCCTCTTCTTCACACTACCAGACAGCATCGGCTCGGAGAACAGAGGGAATTCCCATGCCACGCTTTTCCGATGATCAGATCACTTTTGCGGCCAACCTGACGGCTCCCCTGGACAGGGAGCGGGCCATCGACTTCCTCAAAGCCCTCGACATCAAGATGAGTGTGGGGCACTGGTCCGCCGGGGATTTTGTCGACCGGTTCGCGCCGGTGGGGTACCACTCGGACGACCCGGACTTCCGCAGCGACTTCGAGGCCCAATGCCGACGGACAAAAGCCGCCGGCATCGACGCCGTCGAGATCCACCAGCACGTCTTCCAGAAGGAGCTGAACGGGCCCCTGGATTTCGAGGCCATGGAACGGGCCCGGGACGGTTTCCTCCCGGAGCTGGGGATGTCCATCACGACCTGCAACATCAACACCTGGGCCAACCCCCGCTTCCGGCTGGGAGGAGCCTGCAACCCGGACCCAGCCCGCAGGGCGCAGGCCGTGGAGGAGATCTTGAAGGCGGTGGAGATCTGCAAGATCCTGGACATCCCCATCATCAGCATCTGGCCAGGATCCGACGGCGCCGACTACCACTTCCAGATCGACTACCTCGAATCTCTGGAGTGGTTCGTCGAGGGCCTCGTGGAGGCGAACCATGCATGCCAATCCGCAGGAATCAAGCTCTCCATCGAGCCCAAGCCCTATGAGCCCCGTGAACTGTACATGATCATCCCCACGGCGGCGGCGGCCGTCCTGGTGGCGTCCAGAGTCAACGAGAAGTGCGAGGGGCACAACTGCGGGATCACCGTGGACTACGGACACCAGAAGATGGAGGCCACCACGGCTTCCACCGCCTGTGACCTGGCCGTCTTCGCCGGCGTCCCCATCCACAAGTTCGACATCAACGACGCCCGCCAGGGCCGGAACGACCAGGATCTGATCTTCGGGACCGTGTCCATCCCCGAGTCCGTGGAGTACCTCTTCACGACCTTTCTCAGGGACTACCGGGGCTACTACAGCCAGGACCAGTTCACCTACCGGGACGACCCCACCCGTTCCATGGAGCGGAGCATGGTGAACTTCGCCAACCTGGCCCTGAAGGCGGTGCGTCTCTACGGACGCCGCGAGGAGTTGAGGGACGCCCAGGCGGCCGGGACGGGCCCCGACATCCTGGATCTGGTGAGCCCCATCCTCCTGGGCTAGGGCAGGGCTCATGTCTTCAGATCCGGTCGCGAGGTCCGGACATGAGCCTCAGGATCCCCGGGCCGTTCTCTGGGATCTGGACGGCACCCTGGCCGACTCCCGGGAATACCACTGGCGGGCCTGGCAGGAGGCCATGGGCGCCGAGGGGCTCACCGTCACCCAGGAGCAGTTCCTGGCCAGCTTCGGACAGCGGAACGACGCCATCCTGGGAGCGTGGCTGGGGGACGGCGCCGAGGCGGAGCAGATCCGCCGTATCGGAGACGCGAAGGAAGCCTTCTACCGGGAGCTGGTCCGAACTGAAGGGATCGCCCCCCTTCCCGGCGCCGCCGAATGGGTCCGAACCCTCCACGAAGAGGGGTGGCGGCAGGCCATCGCCTCCTCGGCTCCCCGGTTGAACGTGGAGGTCATGCACGAGGCCCTGGGGTTCAGCGGCCTCATCGAGACCCTGGTGGCGGCGGAGGACGTGACGGAAGGGAAGCCGGACCCGGAGGTCTTTCTCCGGGCAGCTCACCGGTTGGAGGTCCCTCCGGACCGGTGCGTAGTGGTGGAGGACGCCGAGGCCGGTATCGAAGCTGCCCGCCGGGGCGGAATGTACAGCGTGGGGGTGGGAGGCGGGACCGTCGGTGCCGCCCACGTGGTGGTGGCTTCACTGGACGAGCTCCCCCCCGATGTCTTCGACCGGTTGATCAGGCGGGAGTGAGGGGGGGGCCCGGCGGCCTCCTTGCCCTCAACGCCCAGCCTCCCGCAGCCCGCCCATCGGCGCCCCCCCCAGCTGCACACGCCAAACAGAGCTCCCCCGGGAGATCTCCGCCTCAGGGGCGAAATAGCGGCCATCAGGAGAGAGGCTGAAGGTCCATATGGTTCCCTCCAGATCGTCCCCCGTCACCGGCACGGGCGGCGTTTCGGGATCCGTCGAGACCAGCCAAACCTCGGAATGCAGGGAGGCGTCGTCGAGCCCGCCCAGGATCAGGAAATGCTGCCCATCGGGTAGCCATGCGAGGTTGTACCACCACGTCGGTCCGCCGTCCAGCGACAGAAAGCGCGGCTCGCCGGCCAACTCGCCCGCCTCCGTCACTTCCACCAGGAGGATTTGTCTTCCCCGGTCTCCCCCGGCGCCCGCATAGGATACCGCCAGCAAGTGTCCGTCGGAGGACCAGGCGGGGGGGTTACTTCCCCGGGTGCCGATACCGCCAGGCAGCGTGAGCACCCGTCGCGGGAGCCCCTCTCCCACACGGGCGATGAAAAGAGAACCCTCTTCACCGTCATTCTCGGTGAAGGCGATGCGGTCTCCGTGGACCCGGACCGTGGGAGGCTCGTCCCCCCGATCGGGAAAGGTCCAGAGAATGTGTGTCGATCCGTCGGGCTTGGCTTCCAGAAGCTCGTGACGGCCGTTCCGGGTGAGCCCGTACAGGAAGCCCCCGCCCTCGCGGGATCCGAGTATGGACCAATGCCCTCCTATTGTGCCGGACGGGATCCGACCTTCGTCCACCTGGGTCGCCGTGTCCCGAGGGATGTCGTACATCCAAATCCCTTCCTCTCCCTCGACCCGACCGGCGGAACGGTACAAGACTCGTTGGCCGTCCCGGGACAGCTCCGGCCAAGTCCCGGGCAGGTAGTTCTCCGGAATGGGGACCTGCCGCATCGGACTCCCATCAAGGGGCGCGAACATGAAGATCCGCTCGCCGTTGAGCTCCGTGCCGAAGAACACCTCCCGCCCATCCGGAGTCCAGCCCAGCGCCAGGTCGTAGCCCCAGGACTCATTGAGGCGGCGGACCGGCCCGCCGGCTACCGGCACCACCCTGAGCGGGTTGACAGCGTCTTGGCGGACGACGAAGAAGTCATCCGGCCCGCTTCCGAAGCCCGCCAATTCGAAGGGCTTGGGGAGGCTGAAGGTGGCCAGGGGCCGTCCGTCCACAGTGGTGACCTCGTAACGGTTCTCGTCTTTGTCTCCGGATGCGACGTTGCGGTACAAATACCGGCCGTCGGGACTGAGGCGGATCCAATCGTCCCAGGACGACACCCGCTCTGGGTCGCCGCCCTCGACCGGGACCCTCATCACGGCCAGTTCAGGAACCTGAAGATCCGCCCAATGGCGGTAGTAGAGGAACTTTCCCTGGGCATCCCAACGGACGCCAAGGACGGCACCCGGGAGGTCGACAACTGTGCGGGCGGTCCCACCCGTGACCGGAAGCACCCGCAGACTCGAGGTGTATCCCATCCTCCCGGTTACGTAGGCTATTTGGCGCCCATCGGGGGACACGGCGAAGCCAAATGCCGGATCGAGGGTAACCTGTCTGGGGGGGCCGAGCGGCTCGCCGGTCGACATGGAGATGGGCACCCTCATCACATGAGGCTCGAATGATCCAGCGGTGGGCGGAGACATGAAGAGGACAGCACCGCCGCCGGGCGCCCACTGACCGTCGGACCCATTGCTGAGACGCAGTGGCTCCCCGCCGTCCGCGGGCGCAAGCCACAGGCCCTCATCACCTTCCCCCTCCATGCCGAAGAGGAGCCAACGGCCATCCGGAGAGGGAGTGATCCCGACTCCTGAGTGACCCTGCCGCAAGCCTACCGCGACCTGGATCGAATCCGAGCCGAACAACCGCTCGAACCTGGGCTCGGCTTCGGGGAGGGAATCCTGTACTCCGGTCTCCCCGATCGAGATCTCTTGAGCCGTGGCCGTGGACACCCCGATCACGCCAGTGGCCAGGAGCAGCACGAGTCCGACCAGGGCCCGGGAAACGGTCTCCGGTGGCTCACTCCTCCAACAGTGGGCCAGGGCGCACCCCGCGCAGGCCAGGACGAGGCCGATTGCGACTCCTGCCGTCAGGTACACAGCCAGCCGGAATACCATCACCAGGAACGGGTCCAGGGGAAGGAGATGCAGAGCCAGGATCTGGGCCGGATCGAACATGGAACCCTCCAAGTGTGGATCGGCCCGGGAGAGACCCGAGCCGGTCCGAGGCACGGTCCGTTCTCGATCCCTCGGAAGGAACAAGGACAGTGCCAGAGTCGGCCAAGCCTGAAAACCCAGCGTTCTCGCGGGATCCGAGGCCGAGGCCGGCGGGACCCGGGTTTCGATCCGCTACATTCGGGTAGCGAGGCGTTACGCTCGTCCGCGCCCGCTCTCGTTTCTCCCCCCTACCCCCGGTCTCCTCCCCGTCGGCGGACTCCGGACTCCCGTTACTCCGGAAGCTCCAGCCCGTGCTTCTTGATGATCCGGTCCAGGCGGGTCCGGGAGATCTCCAGGATCTCGGCTGCGTGGCGTTTCACTCCGCCGGTCCGCTCCAGGATCTCCTGGACGTGGGCAGCCTCGACCGCTTCCAGGCTCTCGTCCCGGGGGCCCGCACTCTCCCGCCCCAGGCCCGCTGAACCCAGATGGAAGTGCTCCTCTCCCAGGGAAGGACCGCGAGCCAGAACCACCGCCCGGGTCAGAGCGTGCTCCAGCTCCCGGATGTTCCCGGGCCACTCGTACCGCGTCAGGGCCCGGAGAGCCTCGTCGGAGATCCCCTTCACCTCCTGGCCCAGGTCCCGGGCGGCCTTCCGGAGGAAGTGGTCCACCAGGAGAGGGATGTCCTCCCTCCGCTCCCTCAAGGGAGGGACGCGGATCTCTACGACCTGGAGGCGGAAGAAGAGATCCGACCGGAACCGGCCCTCCCTGACCCGCTGTTCCAGGGGCGTCTGGGCGGCGGCCATGATCCGGGCCATCGTCCGCCGCGCCTTCTCAGCCCCCACCGGGAAGAACTCTCCTTCCTCCACGACCCGAAGAAGCTTGGACTGGAACTCCGGTGCTGTGTCGCCGATCTCGTCCAGGAAGAGGGTCCCTTCCCGGGCGAGCTCGAAGTACCCCTGCCGCGCCCCCACGGCGCCGGTGAACGCCCCCCGGGTATGCCCGAAGAGCTCCGATTCCAGGAGGGTTTCCGGAATCGCGGTGCAGTTGACCCCGATGAAGGGCTCCGCCGAATGAGGTGAGCTGTGGTGGATGGCCCGTGCGATCCGCTCCTTCCCCGTTCCCGTTTCCCCCGTGATGAGCACCGTGGCTCGGTTCTCGGCCAGCACCCCGATGAGCTTGTAGATCTCGATCATGGCGGGGTGGCGGCCCACGAGGCGATGGCCCTCTTCGGTCCCCGCCTTTTCCGGCAGAGGCGCTTCGGCGCTCTTTCGACGGTCCCGATCCCGGAAGCACCGGGTCAGGAGGTGGTCTATGGCCTTCAGGTCCAGGGGCTTGACCAGGTAGTCGTAAGCCCCGGCCTTCATGGCGCCCACGGCGCTCTCCATGCTCTCATGAGCCGTGATGACGATGACGTCGGCATCCGTTCCCTCTCGGACCCTCCGAAGGAGCTCCAGTCCGTCCATCTCCGGCATGCGTACGTCCGTGATCACCAGAGAGGGCTGGAAGGAGCTCATGAGGCCCAGGGCTCGGTCCCCGTCCTCGGCGGTCCGGACCTCGTATCCCCTCCGCTCCAGGTGAAGCTCGAAGGTCTCCCGAATGGACGGATCGTCGTCCACAACGAGGACACGCCGGGTCATGAGGCCTCCTCACTCTGGTTCACGGCGGGGACGGAGGAGCCCCGCTCTGCCCCGGGACCCTCTCCAGCCGGCGAGGAAGAAGCCGGAGCCAGAGGGAGCTCCACCACGAACGTCGCGCCTCGACCGGAGGTCTCGTTCCGGTCTCCCCCTCCCCCGGGCCCATCCCCAGGATCGGGTGCTCCGACGGATTCCAGATACACCCGTCCCTGGTGCTCCTGCACGGCCATGCGCACAACGGCCAACCCGAAGCCCGTGCCCCCGGGCTTTGTTGTGACGAATGGACGGAAGATCTGCTCCCTGACCTCCTCCGGCACGCCTGGCCCTTCGTCACGGATGCGAACCCGGATGGTCCTTTCCAAGCGGGTCTCCTCCATCCTCGGGGAGTCGGCTCCCATAGAGTTCTCTGTAGCGAGATGGACTGCGCCACCCTCGGGCATGGCCTCTTCGGCATTCACGAGGAGGTTCACGAACACGTTCTTCAGCTCTTCGGGGTCGGCCAGGACTCTGTCCTCCGCCGCGGCGAGCCTCGCCTCGATCCGAACACCCGCGGCGGCGAGCTGGCTCTGGAGGAGCTCCATCGCCTCGGAGATGACCCCATGCAAGGGCGTCTCTACCCGCTGCGGCGGATGAGTCCGGGACAGATCCCGCATCTTTCGGACCGCATCCTCAAGATGGCCCACCTCCCTCAGGCAGATGCGAAGGGATCGGGTGGAGGTCTCCGACATCTTCTCGGCTTCCGCCTCCTCTTCCAGTGCCTGGAGGTTGAGCTTGATGGAGGTGAGGGGGTTCCGGATCTGGTGGGAGACGTTGGACGCCATCTCACCGACGATAGCCATCTGTCGAGTCTCCTCCACCCGCCGGAGCATCCCCCGCACCTGCGCCACCATGAGTGAGAAGGCCGCCGCAAGCCGCCCGACCTCGTCGGGTCCCGGGGGTGGGAGGGGTGGGTCAAGGTCTCCCTTCCCCACGCGCTCCGAGGCCTCGGTCAGGGATTCCAGGGAGGCCGTGGTTCGGCGAAGAGTCACCATGAAGGCGCCCCCCACGACCGCGGCCAGGAGTAGCACGACGAGGAGGTCACTCCGCCGGGTTCCCTGGAACGGAGAAGAGAACTCTTCCGGCATCGCCGTCGTGATGACGGTCCACGGGAGCGCCTGGACGTTCACGAAGGAGGCCACCCGAGTGGAGTCCCCGTCCCTGAACGTGAAGCTCCCGGAGTCCGTAGCCAGGAGGGCGGCGTCCCCCGCCCGGGCCTCGGGCCCGAGAAGGGTCGAGAGGGGCTGGTTGACGAACCGCCGGCTCGGGTGATGCAGGATCTCTCCCCTGTCCCGGTCGACCACAAAGGTGTAGCCGGAGTGTCCGAAGGTGGTCTCCAACGATCCGGCGGGAAGTATCTCCCGAAGGTTCACTTCCGCCACCACACGCCCCGCTTCCTCCCCGGTCTCCAGGTCCCGGACCGGAACGACCACACGGGCAGTCCGCGCGGCGCCGGACGTT
>JASFRP010000042.1:0-10798 GCA_050114895.1 Gemmatimonadota bacterium | reverse complement strand
CTGCCGGCGGCCGCGGAAGAGCTCTATCGGATCGTCTTCCGGGAAGCCGACATCCACGGAACCGACGAGGATGAGGTGGCCGTGATTGCCGGGACCGAATCGGGGAGCTTGAGCGTGTCGATTCGAAGTCGGGGATCCGGTGCCGACGCCTCACGGACACCCCACTTCCAGCGACAGTTCACACCCGGGGAAACCAAAGAGCTTCGCATCTACATGCACGGAGGGGACGACCAGATTCTCCTCGAGGGGAGCTCAAATCCCTCCATTCCGATCCGGATCATCGGGGGAGGGGGAGAAGACCGGGTGACCGGGTCCGCAGGCGGTGCCCCCGTCTTCTTCTACGATGCGGGGGACCACTCCGAGGTCGAGGCCGAAGGAGTAAAATGGCTTCGTCGAGAGGCACCACGCCCCTTCTCCTGGTGGGTGGACGGGGAAGGGCCGCTGGACTTCGGAGCCAGGGCGTGGCCGGAGTTGGCCCTCGGCTATGACCCGGACCGAGGCTTGACGGCCACGGCGGGATTCAAGAGGGAGCGTTTCGGGTTCCTGGCGGAGCCGTACCTCTCCCGACTCCAGATGAGCGTCGGCTGGGCGTTCGGGCGTTCCGAACCAATCCTGAACCTTCGATATCAACGACGCCACGTGGCGGGAGGAGCGGATCTTCTCCTCCGAGCCAGGTACTCCGGCTTCGAGGTCGTCCGCTTCTACGGTCTGGGCAACCAGACCGAAGAGACTGAGCTCCCGGACTTCTACAAGGTCCGGCAGAAGCAGCTTGCCTTGAACGCTTCCGTCGGCTTCGGAGACGGTGAGGGCAAGGAGTTTTCCATCGGTCCCGTCCTCCGCCGCACTGCCTCCGATACGGTGGATGCGGTGAACTACGTTACTCTCTTGCGATCGTACGGGACGGGCGCCTTTCTCCAGGCGGGGGTCCAGGCCACCCTCGAATTGGATGAACGGGACCGGGTGAGCTATCCGACTCGGGGCTATCATTTCTCTGCCGGGGGCTCCTATTACCCTCCGGTCCTGGACGTGGAAGAATCCTTCGGGGAAGTGCATGGGCACGTGGCCGGGTTCCTCTCCCCTGCCTCCGGGAACCCGACGCTGGCGTTGAGGGTCGGCGGAAAGCAACTCTGGGGGACCTTCCCGTATTCCGACGCCGCGTACCTGGGTGGTTCGCAGAACGTGCGGGGCCTGCGGGAGCAGCGGTTCGCCGGAGAAGCCGCCGTGTACGGGAGCGCGGAGCTGAGAGTCTTTCTGACCCGGTTTCTGCTCCTCTTCCCCACCGACTTTGGAGTCTTCGGGCTTTCCGATGCGGGCCGCGTGTACGCCGGGGGCCAGCCCTCCGGTGGCTGGCATACGTCCGTGGGTGGAGGAATCTGGCTGGCTCCGGTCATGCGGTCCGCCACGGTACATGTCTCCATCGCCCAGAGTGAGGGACGAAGGGCCTTCTATGTCGGAACCGGTTTCGCGTTCTAGCGGGGGGCGCAGCCCCGATCCGCCGGATCTCTCCCACGGGATCGCGCTGGATGCCTGAGAAGCGGGGCCGCCAGCTCGCGGCTATCATGTTCGCCGATATCGTCGGCTTCACGGCCCTCATGCAGGAAGATGAGGACCGTGCCCGCGCGCAACGGGATCGTCAGCGAGAGGTCCTCTCCACCCTGGTGCCGCGCCACGAAGGAGAGATTCTCCAGTATTACGGCGATGGCGCGTTGAGCGTGTTCACGAGCGCCGTTCAGGCCGTAGAATGTGCGGTGGAGATTCAGCTCGCCTTGAGGGACGAGCCGGCGGTTCCCCTCCGTATAGGGGTGCACACGGGAGACATCGTGCACGAGGGTGGTGGTGTGTACGGTGACGGCGTGAACGTGGCGGCGCGCATCGAAGGCCTGGCGGCCACGGGCGGCGTGGCGGTATCGGGGAAGGTCTTCGACGAGATCAAGAACCACCCCGCCCTGTCGGCGGTCCTGCTCGGCCCGGTTCATCTGAAGAACGTCGGGCACCCTGTGACAGTCTTCGCCATCTCCAGCCGTGACCTGCCCGTTCCCACGGAACTGGAGGTCCGGGAACGGACGGCCGCCGGTCCCCGGAGTGGCCATCCTGCCTCGGAGGAACCCTGGGATTGGCCCGTGAGCCGACCTGCCGACCCGGAGGGTCCCGGGGAGGCGTTCCTGCTGCGCCTAAAGGAGAGGGCGATCATCCCGTGGGCGGTGGTCTATCTCCTGGCGGCCTGGACCGTCCTGCAGGCCGCCGGCTTCCTCGCGGAGCACTTCCATTGGCACACTGCGGTTTCCCGAGGGTTGGGGATCCTCGCCTTCGTCGGGTTCATCGTCGCCATGGTGGTGGCCTGGAACCACGGGGAGAAGGGACGGCAACCGGTAAAGGCGTCGGAGGTGGGGATCATCTCCTTCCTCCTGGTCCTCGGTGTGGCTTCCCTCTTCCTGGTGCGCACCGATGATTCCATGGAGACCGGGCCCCCTCCAGTTGAGTCCACCACGTCGAACAGGCCCTCCGTCGCGGTCCTTCCATTCGACAACTTCAGCCCGGACCCCGAGGATGCCTATTTCGCCAACGGGGTCCAGGAGGACGTCACGACGGCCCTCTCTCGCATCCAGGCCCTCCGGGTCCCAGCTCGGTCCTCCGTGGACCGGTTCCGGGAGAACCGCCCCAGCACCCAGGAGATGGCCGCGGCCCTGGGGGCGGATTACCTCCTGGAAGGAAGCGCGACGGTGGTGGGTGACGCGGTTCGTGTGACCGTACAGCTCATCGACGGCCGGACGGATCAGCACGTGTGGGCCGAGGAATACGACTACGCCTTTTCGGTGGATCAGGTCATCGCCGTTCGCGCCGCCCTGGCCCGGGAGGTCGCCGCGCGCCTGAGAGCCATCATCACACCGGAGGAGCAGGCCCGGATCTCCGAGCACGCCACGGAAAACCCGGAGGCTCTCGAGCTCTATCAGAGGGCCCGGTACCGATGGAATGAGCGGACCGAGGCGGGTGTCAGAGAGTCATTGCGGCTTTTCCAGGAAGCCATCGATCTCGACCCCTCGTTCGCAGAGGCCTACGCCGGTCTGGCGGACGCCTTCCTGGTGCTCTCGAACTGGGGGTGGATCGATCACAGGGAGGGGCACCGGAGGGGGATCGCCGCCGCGGAGCGCGCCCTGGATCTGGATCCGCTGAACGCCAGCGCGAATGCCAGCCTCGGAGCCCTGCATCTCTGGTCCACCCGGGACTGGTCTCTTTCGGAGGCCTACTTCCTGCGGGCGATCGAGCTGGATCATGACTACGCCTACACCCACTACTGGTACTCTGCCCTTCTCAGCGCGTTGGGCAGACACGAGGAGTCCATCCACCAGGCACGGGAAGCCGAGGAGCTGGACCCCCTCTCGCCCCAGATCTCGTTCGGGCTTTCCAGGAGCCTCTTCCTCGCCAGGGAATATCGCCAGGCCATCCAGGATGCCTCACGGGCCCTGGAGCTCCACGTCCAGTACAGTCCTCTGTATGGCCAGATCTGCCGATCCTACATCGCCCTGGGTGAATTCCAGGAGGCGGAAGAAGCCTGCAGGCGGGAGAAGGAGACCGGCGGCACGGACTGGACGCTGAGCATGGCATTGGTCTGGGCGTTCCAGGGAGACAGCGAGGCGGCCCTGAGGGAGCTGGATGGAATCGAGCGGGAATCCGGGGAGGTGGGGCTCCAGCCCATCATCGTGGCTATGGTGTACGCCGGACTCGGAGACACCGACAGGGCTTTCGAACGCCTCCAGGTGGCTTTCGACGAGGACTATCCCTACCTGGAATACCTCCCCTCGAACCCCTTCTTCGATCCTCTCAGGAGTGATCCCCGGTTCGACGTGCTCCTGCGGCGCATCGGCCTCTAGAGGGGAAGAGGTTCAGCCTCCCTCCGTCCTCCTACTCCACTCTCAAGGCTTCCAGCGGATCCACACTCGTGGCCCGCATCACGGGAACTGCCGTGGCGGCCAGGGCCACCAGAACCATCACGCCGCCGGCTCCGGCCATGTGGAGGGGGCTCAGCGGGCTGATGCCGTAGACCATGGTGCCGGTGACGGTAGACCCCGCCCAGCTTGCCAGGGCGCCGATGGCCAACCCGGGTCCTATGAGGAATCCCAGGCGTCTCAGGAAGAGAGCCGCGACCTTCCCTCTGCCGGCACCGAGGGTCATTCTCACTCCGATCTCGTGGGTCCGCTGGCTCACGGCGTACGACACCACACCGTAGGTCCCGGCCACGATGAGGATCATGGCCATGACGGCGAAGAGGGAGACCAGGAGCATGGAGAATCGGCGCCCCGCCGTGCTCTCCTCCAGGACTCGGGCCATGGTGTATGGGGCGGGAACCGGCACCCCCGGGTCCAGCTCCCGGACCATTTCGCGAATCATGGGAGCGAGGGCCTCCGGATCCCCGCCGGCCTTCACCGTCAAGAGCATGTCCCAGATCCCCCACACCTCACCGGTGTAGGGGAAGAACATCTCCGGGATGGCCGGACTCTCCGGACCCCACTGACGGACGTTTTCCACCACCCCCACCACCAGGGCCCGGAAGTACTCCACCGGACCGTTCGGGCGAACGATCTCCCCCAGGGGATCCGAATCCGGCCAATACCGCTCGGCCATGGCCCGGTTGATGACGATGGGGACCTCCAGGAAGGTGCTGTCTTCCCGGACGTGGTCCGCCGCCATCACCATATCCCGTCTGTCGAGGGTGCGCCCGGCCAGGAGGGGAATCCCCATGGCCTCGTGGTAGTCGTCACCCACAAAGGTGTACTCCACCAGTCCGCTGGAGACGGATGGATCGAAGACCTCGTCCCGCACCAGGACGCCTCCGTTGGAGCCACCTCTCAGGGGTAGCTTACTGGTGATCCCCGCATGCTCCACACCGGGAACCGCGCGGAGCCGGGCCAGAAGCTCGTCGTAGAGGGCGATACGGCTCTCCGAGTCCTCGTATGCGGGCCCCGCCAGGGGGAGGCTTGCCACCAGGACCTCCCCCGTGGAGAAGTTGTTGGTCTGGCCCATGACGTTGGAGTAGCTCACCGCCAGGATCACGGCCGCGTTCACCAGGACGAAGCCGATGGCCAGCTGGGCTGCCACCATTCCGGAGAGGAGACGGTTACGTCCTCCCCCCCGGGAGGCCCTCCCTTGATTGATGACCTCAGCCAGGTCCGCCCGGGACGCAAAAAGCGAGGGGGCCACCCCCACCAGGACGCCTGTCACCAGGGTGACCAGGGAGGCGAACCCCAGGACCTTCAGGTTGACCTGCACCAGCTGTCCCCGGGGGATGCTCTCGGGCATGGCTGCCTTGATGGCGTCCACCCCCCAGTACGCCATCAGAATCCCCGCCACGCCGCCCAGGACGGCCAGGGCCAGGCTTTCGGTGATGAGTTGGCCCATGATGCCACGCTTGCCTGCCCCCATGGCCGCCCGCATGGCGAACTCCGGCGCCCGGTTCATCCCCCGGGCCAGAAGCATGCTGCCCACGTTCGCACATGCGATGAGGAGGACCAAGCCTACGATGACCAGGAGGAAGACCAGAGTCGAACTGATGCTCCCCAGGGTCCTGGCCATCATGGGCTCCACGAACATCCGGGTCCGTGCGTTCGAGTCGGGGTACGCCTCGGCCAATTGGGCCGCGATGACGCCGATCTCCGCCTCCGCCTCATCCGGCGTGACGCCGGGGGCAAGGCGGCCGAACCCCCCCAACCAGTGACTGCCCCGCCCTGAGCCGTCGCGGGGAAGGACCAGGGGGACCCAGATGCGACTGTTGTCCCTCCCACCCCAGGGCGTCGGGGACCGGAACCCCTCCGGCATGACCCCGATGATCTCCCAGGGCTCGCCGTCGATGGTCACCTGCCTCCCCACGACGCCGGCGTCGCCCCCGAACTGCTCCTGCCAGAGTCCGTGGCTCAGGAGCACGACCCGGTTGTTCCCCTCGTACTCCTCATCCTCGGTGAAGAGACGACCATGCAGAGGGGGGACCCCGAGAAGCTCCAGGAGACTGGCGGTGCAGGCGGCCCCCCGGATGCGGGTGGATTCCGCCTCACCGGCGATGTTGAACGAGCGGGTGTTCACCACCCCGAACTCCTCCAGGGTCTCGGCCTGCTCCCGTACGTCCAGGTAGTCCGGGCCGGTGAAGGGTTGGCGCCACCCCTCCCCCTCCGGGGTCTCCCACACCGCTACCAGGCGGTGAGCCTCGGGGTAGGGAAGGGGGCGGAGTACGATCCCCTCCAGCGCGGAGAAGATGGCCACGTTCCCGCCGATGGCCACGGCGATGGTGAGGACAAGAAGCGCGGAGAAGCCCGGGTGGCGGGCCATCTGGCGCAAGGCGAATCGGAGGTCCTTCCGCAGGCGATCCAACATGATGCCCTCTGTGGAGCGAGTTTCGGGGCGCGTTACCCGTTGGACGCAGTGAAGGGGACGGAAGTTGGGGGGTGGGCACCGCGGCCACCGGAATCCTTTCGACCTTCAGGCCCGAAACCCCCCTGCGGCCGGCCTCGTACGGGGAGAGTGGCTATGGTGGCCCGATAGTCCGCTTCAACGACTGATTCCATGAGCCATTCGGGAGCCCTCCAAGGAATGCCGAACAGGACGATGATTCGAAATCCACCCCGCCGCGGGCCGAGGATCGTGGCCGGCGTCGCGCCGGTGCTGGCGTGCGTTCTACTGTACGACCCCGGCGTGGTGGCTCAGTCGACGAACCCGCTCTCCGGACAAGGACAGGAAGCCGACGCGGTTGCGCTGCAGACCTACGCGTCGGACGCCTTCGTCGATCCCACCGCCGAAGTCCTCTTCCGCTCCGCCCAGGCCAAATGGTCCAGCATCGACACCTCCGTCGTCCGATACACGGCCCTCATCAAGCAACGGATCGCCGCTGGAATCCGCACACCCCTGAAGGACCGAACCATCTACCGCAACGAGTCTGCGGTCCGTGCTTTCTGGGACCGGGATCACGACGCGTTGATCCAGGTCCTGGGGGCCAGGGCCCAGCATCCGGGGCGGGACAAGGCCAAGGAGAATGGGGAGCTGGACTGGCTGGAGGAGCTCACCATCGACAGTCCCTTCGAGCCGGGAGGGGACCGGCTTCTCTTCGGGTTCATGGATCAGAACGACCCGGAGGTCTTCGACCCGGACCAGTCGGACTTCTGGATCGCCCACCCGCTGGCCAGAGGCGCCGATACGCTCTACCGGTTTCAGAGCGGAGATACCCTGACCCTCTCCCTTCCGGACGGCAGACGGCTCCGGACGGTCCAGCTGGACGTCCTCCCCCGGGAGGCAGACGTCCACAGGCTCTCCGGAACCCTGTGGATCGAGCCGGAGGAGGGCGCTCTGGTCAGGGCCGTCTACCGGCTGAGCCGGGAGCTGGACGTCATGCGCGACATTCCCGACGTCAGGGAGGAGGCCGAGCAAGGGGAGTTCGACATGGTCCCCGGGGTCCTGAAGCCCTGGGTATTCGACATGAACCTGGTGGCCATCGACTATTCCCTCTGGGATTTCCGGGTCTGGCTTCCCCGCTCCATGAGAGTGGAGGGGAGGGTGGAGGTGGGGATCTTGAAGATGCCCATCTCCGTAGACCTCTCCTACGATATCGAGTCGGTCACGCTGGTGGAGGATCTCCCGGAAGAGGAAGCCGCCGCTCCCCTGGAGGAGCGGCACTTCGGGAGCCGGGAAGAGGCAATGGCCTTCCTGGCCCAGCTCCTTACCGAAGAAGACGGGGTGGAATACGAATCGGCGGGGGACGTCACCCGCACCTCCGGGGGCCGGACCTCCCGGTTCCTGATCCCCGTGGACGAGAGCATCCTGGAGGAGAGCAGCTACCTCCCGCCGCCCATCTGGGACGATGCCCCGGGTTTCACATCCGAGGAAGAGCTCCAGTCGATGTTCGAGGATCTGGCAGACCTCCCTCCCATTCCCATGCAGGAAACGCCGTGGAATCTGAACTGGGGGTGGGCTCGGGAGGACCTTCTCCGATACAACCGCGTCGAGGGACCCGCTCTCGGAGGCCGATTCGACGCCACCTTCGGGAGCTTTCTCGGGCCCGTCGACTTCCGGGCCTCCGGATTCTTCGGCTTCGGAGACCTGGAGCCGAAGGCTCGCCTGGAGCTCGAACGGTCCGGGGTGAATCGTCAGATCGCGGTAGGGGGGTTCCGGGAGATCAGGCCCACGGACACGGAGGGCCGGTTCCTGGGCCTGGGGAACTCTCTCAACGCGTTCCTCTTCGGTCGGGATGACGGGGAGTACTTCATGGCCACGGGGGCCGATCTGGTCTGGAGGTCCCCGGAGGCGGCTCGGGAGACCTTCCGATTCCGGGCCTACGCCGAACGACAGGACCCGGTGTACCGGATGACGAAGTTCGCGGTGGTTAGAGCCTTCGATCAGGGGTGGGACTTCCGGCCGAACGTAGAAGCCGACCCCGCAGAGGAGATCGGCGGGGAGCTTTTCCTTCGGCCGTGGTGGGGTACGGATCCGGAGGCGCCGCAGGTCGGCCTCGAGCTTTACGGACAGGCGGCTACCTGGCGGACGCCGGACAGCACCGCCACCACGGACTACGGCCGCGCAAGCGCCATCCTCAGGGTGGCCTTTCCCGTTGCAGACCCCCGGTGGAGAGTGGGGATGGAGGTGGGGGGAGGGACCACATGGGGGGAGGCGCCCGCCCAGCGGGCCTGGTTCCTGGGAGGACCCAGGACCCTGCGGGGGTACGAGGCGGGAGTGGCGTCCGGCTCCTCATTCCTCCGGAGCCGGTTGGAGGTGGCCCGGGTGTACACTCAGACCGTGACGGTGAGCGCGTTCGGGGACGCCGGCTGGGCCGGTCATCGAGAGCACTTCCACAACGACGAGGTGCTCTACGCGGTGGGGTTGGGCACCAGCCTCCTGGATGGCCTCATCCGCCTGGACGTCTCGCAGGGCCTCACCGGGCCCAAGCGATTCAGGGTGGATCTGTACCTGGACGCGATCCTGTAGAGCTCCCCTTTCCGGGTCTCGGTCCCGGATCCCCCCGCTCTCAGCGGGACCCCGTGACATCGTGGACGACCTGCCCCTGGAAGATCGTCATCTCGCACTTCATGTCCGGGATGCTGGCAGGATCCACCGAGTAGAAATCCCGATCCCAGACCGCCAGGTCCGCGTACTTCCCCACCTCGATGGATCCGACCTTGTCTTCCAGGAACATCTGGTGGGCCGCCCACAGGGTGAAGGAACGCAGGGCGGTCCGCACGTCCACGGATTCCGCCGTTCCATAGGGGTTGTCGCCGTAGACGCCCAGGAGGGTCTTACGGGCCATGGAGGCCCAGATCCCGAAGCGGGCAGGGAAGGGAGTGACGGGATAGTCGGAGCCGCCGGCCCAGCGGATCCCCTTTTCCTGGTAGGTGTGGAAGGGATTCAAGCGTAGTGCACGCTGGGGGCCGAAGTTCCCCGCGTAGGTGTCGCCGATCCACCAGGTGAAACTGGCCTGAGGCTCGGGATAGGCCGCGTCGAACCGCGCTTGCATCTCTGCCATTCGATCCAGGGCGTGGTCGGTGGGGATGTTCGCGTGGATGATCCCGTGCCTGAGACCCACCGTCGGGTTGGCCTCCAGGGCGAGCCAGTAGCTGTCCACCACCCAGTCGATGGCACGGTCCCCGATGGCGTGCACGCTCACGTGGATGCCCGCGTCGTGGTACATCCGGATCTCCTCCCTCAGCAGCTCCGGATCCACTACGGGGTACCCCTTGTTCCCCTCGTCGACGCCATCGAAGTCCCGGTTCCAATCGTCGTACAGCCAGGCCGTCCGGGCTCCTCCGCTCCCGTCCATGTACAGCTTCACCCCGCCCCGGATGAGCTGGTCGTCCCCGGTGGAGACATACGGCTTCGTGGAAGCCTGGATGGCCTCGATGATCCCCGCCGTGGACTCCAGGGATTCTCCTCCACGCCACAACCCGAACACCCGGAGGTTCAGGGCTCCCTCGTCCCGGATCTCCTCATACCTCTCCCAGGCCCGGTCCGTGAGTCCCAGGTCCTTCACCCCCGTCATACATTCCTGGTTGAAGGCCCGGGCCAGCTCCCGAAGCCCCTCCTTCATCTGCTCTTCGGTGAAACGTGGGATCATCCGGCTCACCAAGCCCTGCGCCGATTCCTTGAGAACGCCGGTGGGAGTGCCGTCGGGGGCCCGATCGATGGTCCCTCCGGGAGGGTCCGGGGTTGCCGAGGTGATGTCGGCCATCTCCAGGGCCAGGCTGTTCGCCGCCCCGTAGTGGCCCATGGTGTGGCTCAGCCAGACAGGGTTCTCCGGAGCCACGGCGTCCAGATCCGAGGCGTAGATGTAGCGGAGCTCCTCCAGCTTCCCCTCGTCCCAGCCGACCCCCTGCACCCACTCCCCGGGCTCGAGACCGGCGACCTGCTCCGCTACCGCGGCGACCACCTCGGCTATGTTCCGGACATTGGGGTAGCTGAGATCCAGCACGTAAAGGCGGTCGGCACCGGAGCTCCAGAAGTGGGCGTGGGCGTCCAGGAGGCCTGGCGTTACCGTCCGCCCATCCAGCTCGATGCGCGTCGTCTCCGGGCCGATGAATCCCTCCATCTCGCGATTCGATCCCACCCCGACGATCCTCCCGTCCCGGACGGCCACGGCCTGGGCGATGTGGTCCTGGGAGTCCACGGTGATGACGTTTCCGCCCATCAGCACCAGGTCGGCGGGAGCCTCGAGTTTCGCTCCGCTCTCGCAAGCAACCAGAGGGATCAGGACGAGAAAGGTTAGGCCCACTCTTCCCGGGAATGGATGTGAGGGGGCCCGCATTGGGGAAGAGGCTTCGTTCATCGGTAGACT
>JASFRP010000041.1:0-10885 GCA_050114895.1 Gemmatimonadota bacterium | reverse complement strand
TCTTCAAGATCGCGGCCACCCAGACCTTGACCAAGCTGGCCGACGAGTTGAGCAACGCAAAGACCGTCCTCCCCTGGCTCCTCGGTTCCGTGGGTGCCCCGGTCTTCTGGATCGGGTTCCTCGTTCCCATCAGGGAGTCGGGCTCCCTCCTGCCCCAGCTCCTCATCGCGTCCGCCGTGCGCCGGCGCCCCAGGCGAAAGGGTGTCTGGGTTCTGGGCGCGATCCTGCAGGCTCTGGCTCTATGCGGGATGGGAGTGTCAGCCCTGATGCTGCAGGGGTGGGTCGCCGGATCAGCCATCGTGGGCCTTCTGGTTCTCTTCAGTGTGGCACGGGGCCTCGCCTCGGTGGCCTCGAAGGACGTCATCGGGAAGACGATCCCCAAGACCCGTCGGGGACGCCTGACGGGATTGACCACCGCAGTGGGAGGGCTTCTGGCTCTGGGACTCGGCGCGAGCATGGCGGCTCTCCTTAGTGGAGACCCCTCCCTCCCGGTTCTGGCCACCATTCTTCTGGGAGCAGCGGCGCTCTGGATCGCAGCTTCATGGATCTACGGGTCCATCTCGGAAGAGCCGGGAGCGACGGAAGGGGGGAAGGACGCCATCCGGGAGGCATTTCGGCGCCTCAGCCTCCTTCGGTCGGACGTGGCGTTCCGGCGATTCGTCGTGGTGCGGGCGCTTCTGGTGTCCACGGCACTGGCGGCACCGTTCTATGTAGCCCTGGCCCGGGAGCACGGAGGGGCCGGAGGCGACACCCTTGCCCTCTTCATCCTGGCAAGCGGTCTCGCCTCAGCCATCAGCAGCGTCTTCTGGGGTCGATATTCGGATCGGTCCAGCCGGTCGGTCCTCGTTGCCTCCGCCGCCTTTGCTTCGGGCCTCGGCCTCACCGTGTTTTTTCTAGAAGAAGCCGGTCTCTTGCAGCGTTTCTCTTGGATCCCCCCCATAGGGTTCTTCCTCCTGGCCGTGGCACACAGCGGAGTCCGCATCGCACGGAAGACCTATATCCTGGACATGGCCAGCGGACTTCGGCGGACGGATTACGTCGCAGTGAGCAACACGGTCATCGGGGCGGTTCTTCTGGCCACCAGCACCCTGGGCTTCCTGGCACCGGTGGTGGGGCCCGGAGGGATGCTTCTCATCCTGTCCGTAATGGGATTCGCCGGCGTGGCCGGGGGCAGGAGTCTGCCCGAAACCCGGTAGGGCGCCCAGAAGGGATCGAGGTCGCCGGAAGTCGCCGTGACCCCTATCTTCGCCGGGGCCTCAAGGACCCGGAGTGACCAGACACGAACCGTCGATTTTGAACAGGAAGCCACATGGACGAGCTGATCTACCTGGACAACGCAGCCACGAGCTTTCCGAAGCCCGACATCATGCACGATACCGTGCGAGACTTCTATCGGCAGAACGGAGTGAACCCGGGTCGAACGGGGTGTGACCTCGCTCTGAAGGCCGAAGAGATGATCAGCGATACTCGGCGACGCCTCTCCTACTTCTTCAATCCGAGTCTGGAGGAGTCCGGCACCCAGAAGGACCCGGATCGGCTGGTCTTCACGATGAATGCCACCATGAGCTTGAACCTCATCATCAACGGATCCGTCGGACCGGGCGATCACGTCGTCACGACCCTCTGCGAGCACAACTCGGTCATTCGCCCCGTGAACCACAGGGTGAGGGACCATGGCGCGGAGGCCACCTACGTCCCGCCGGATTCCGAGGGTTACGTGGATCCGGAAGACATTCGCCGTGCCATCAAGAGCAACACCACCCTGGTTGTCGTGAACCACGGCTCGAACGTGTCCGGCGTGGTTCAGGACATCACCGCCATCGGGGCCGTATGCAGGGAGGCCGGCGTTCAGCTGGCCGTCGACGCCGCCCAGACGGCGGGGGTGCTACCCATCGATATGAGCAAATCCAACATCAGCTTTCTTTCTTTCACCGGCCACAAGTGCCTCTTCGGCCCTCCGGGCACCGGGGGAATCTGCGTGGCCGATGACGCTGAGATCCGAGGCACGATCTGGGGAGGCACCGGCGTCCGGAGCGCACACCCCTATCACCTGGAGGAATACCCCTATCGTCTGGAGGCTGGAACCCTGAACCTGGCCGGGATCGCAGGGCTGAATGCAGGCGTGAGGTGGGTCCAGGAGAAGGGGGTGGATGCCATTCATGCGCATGAGATGAAGCTCCTGGAGATGCTTCAGGACGGCCTGACGCAGATCAACGGTGTCACCCTCCATGGCACCCGGAACCTCGACCGTCGAGTAGCCACTCTTTCCGTCTCCGTAAACGGCTACGACGCCTCCGACGTGGGGACCTTTCTTGACGTGGACTACGACGTCCTCACTCGGACAGGCCTCCACTGCGCACCCCGCATCCACGAGCACTACGGAACGGCGCCCAGGGGCACGGTCCGGTTCAGCGTCGGTCCTTTCAACACCGAGGCACACATCACCACGGCCATCAAGGCGGTGGAGGAGATCGCGGCACAACGGAACTGACTTGTGTCCTTCCGAGCATGCAGAGATTTCGTGAGGCCCTTAGTTTGATGGCCCTTTTCTGGATATGAGCAACCCATGGCTAAAAACCGGGAGGCATGAATGAACATCCGGCGATCCCTCCTCTTCTGGGCCGTAGCACCTCTCTTCTTCCCACACGGCCTGGCCGCCCAGCAGTTTCCCGTGGACGACCCCGTCATCAAGGCGATATGGGCGGAGGGAATGGAACACTCCCAGATCTACGACCTCGCCCAGACCCTGTCCGATTCCATCGGGCCCCGCCTCCCCGGGAGCCCGGCCTTCGACGCGGCAGCGGACTGGATCCTCAAGACCTACGAGAGCTGGGGAGTTTCGGGCCGGACCGAGCAATACGGCACCTGGCGTTCCTGGGAGCGGGGAATCACTCATGCGGACCTCATTCAGCCCCGGGTCCGGAGCCTGGACGGAATGATGCTGGCTTGGAGCCCCGGGACCGACGGGCCCGTCACGGGAGCCGTGGTCGCCCTCCCGGACATCTCCAGCCCGGTCGACCTGGACGCCTTCCTGAGCACCGTCCAGGGGAAGTTCGTCCTCATGAATCCCGCTGAATCCAGCTGTCGGCCCATGGCCGATTGGGAGGAATGGGCTACCCCGGAGACGCTGGAGAAACTTCAGGCCCAGGAAGAAGAGGCCCGGATGGCCATGCGGGAGCGGATGCAGTCCGGCGGCGTGAGCCAGTCCGAGATCCTCCAGCGGCTGGAGGACGCCGGGGCGGCCGGGACCTTCAGCAACAGCTGGACGGGGAACTGGGGCGCCTCCCGGCTGATGTCCTCCCGGAACAGTCGCATACCCGACATCGCCTTCGGGTGCGAAGACTACGGTCTGATGTATCGGCTGGCCGTCAATGGTCAGGGGCCGGTGGTGAGGTTGAACGCCGAGGTCGCAGACCATGGCACGGCACCCACCTACAATGTCATCGGAGAGGTCACCGGCACCGAAAAGCCGGAAGAGTACATCATCCTCTCGGCGCACCTGGATTCCTGGGACGGGGGTTCCGCCTCTACGGACAACGGCACCGGAACCGTCACCATGATGGAGGCGCTGCGGATCCTGAAGAAGGTCTACCCGAACCCGAAGCGGACCATCCTCGTGGGCCTCTGGAACGGCGAGGAGCAGGGGTTGAACGGATCCCGGGCGTTCGTGGCGGACCACCCTGATATCGTGGAGAACATTCAGGCGGTCTTCAACCAGGACAACGGAACCGGGCGGGTCGTCAACATCTCCATGCAGGGGTTCACCGGCGTGGCTTCCTACTTCGGGGAGTGGCTGACGGCCATTCCCTATGAGATCAACCAATACATCGATCTGAATATCCCGGGGAACCCTGGAACCGGGGGATCCGACTACGCCAGCTTCGTCTGCGCGGGAGTTCCAGCCTTCATGCTCAGCTCCCTGAGCTGGTCCTACCGGCAGACCTACCACAATCCCACCGACACGTTCGACAAGGTCGTCATCGACGACGTGACCAACAACGCCACGCTCACCGCGATGCTGACCTATCTCGCATCCGAGGAGCCGACGATGCTCCCGAGGGACACCCGTGTGATGAGTGGGATCAATCCGCGGACAGGAGAGCCCATCACCTGGCCGCAGTGCAGGGAGCCCGCCCGGAATGCCGACGGGTATTTCAACCGGTAATCCCATGCTCCGGAAGGTGGTTGTGGGAACACTGCTGGCGCTGCCTGGGCCCCTCTCGGCCCAGGCAGCTCAGGTGGATTCCGCTGGAGCCCGGGCGGAGTCGGCCGCCGCGGTCGTCTTCAAAGGTGGCGAGGTGGCCGATGTCGGTCGGGTCCTGGTGGGAGGGTGGGCCGGGCTGGTCTTCGGGGAACACTTCATGCTGGGCGGTGAGGGTATCACTCTCCTGGAGGAGGTTGAGTTGCCGGGGTCGGAGTCCGGAACGGGCTTCGACCTGGGTATGGGATACGGAGGGGTCATCCTCAAGCATTGGTGGGACCTCCCTGGCCGATTGACGGGTGAAGGCGGGCTCCTCCTGGGTGCGGGGCACGCGACGGTCAAGGACCGCCGCACCGGGCGGGAGGTGGGCTCCGAGAACTTTCCGATCCTGGAACCGGAGGTGGGCCTCGGTCTCCGAGTCTTCCGAAGGGTCTATGTCGGTGTTTCAGTGGGGTATCGCCTGGTCTGGAGTATAGAGGATCTCCCGAGGGTATCGCCGGATGATCTGCGGTCCTTCTCAGGGACCCTCTCTTTGAGGGTGGGAGGCCGGTAGACGGCTCATGGCAAAGGGCAAAGGAGGACGGAAGCGGAGCGCCCCTCCGGAGATGAGTGCCCGGGAATTCCCCTTCCGGGTGGGTTGTGTGGACACCGGCTCGAACGCCATACGGTTCCTCGCCGCCGAATTCACTGCCCCTGGGGAGTTCGAAACCCTCGCCTATGAGCGCGTCCCCGTCCGCCTTGGGCACCAGGTCTTTCTGACGGGCCAACTCGCAGAGTCGGCCATGGAAGGGGCGGTTCAGGCCTTCGTCTCCTTCAAGGAAAAGATCGACGCCCTCGGGCTCGCCACCTTCCGCGCCGTGGCTACCAGCGCCGTTCGGGAGGCCAAGAACGGGTTCGAGCTGGTGGGACGGATCCTGGAGGAATCCAGCATCCACCTGGAGATGATCTCCGGATCCGAAGAGGCGCGCCTCGTTCACCTCGCGGTGGCGAGCCGCGTCAAGCTGACCGGGGGCCAATGGATCCTCACTGACCTGGGTGGCGGGAGTGTGGAGATCTCCCTGGTGGATGACGTGGGGATGCTCTGGAGTGAGTCCCACACCATGGGGTCCGTCCGGCTGCTGGAACGGCTCACGCAGGCCGAGCCTGAGCCCAAGGGCTTCAGAGCGCTTCTTTCCGACTACGTATCCACCCTCAGAATCCCGGCACCCGCCCAATACTGGTCCCCTTCCGGGTTCGTCGCCACGGGTGGAAATATCGAAGCCCTGGCCAACCTCTCGGCTGCAAAGACCGACGCCAAAGGGGTGGCGACCCTCCCGTTGGCCGACCTCGGCGCAGCCATCGACCTCCTTTCACGCCTCTCCTACCCGGAACGGGTCACCGAGTTGGGGCTCCGGGAGGACCGGGCGGACGTCATCCTTCCGGCGGCCATGGTCTATTTCCACCTGGCGACCATGGCCGGGGTGGACTCCGTTCTG
Organism: Gemmatimonadota bacterium; assembly: GCA_050114895.1. Lineage (GTDB taxonomy): Bacteria > Gemmatimonadota > Gemmatimonadetes > Longimicrobiales > Gaopeijiaceae > JASFRP01. The sequence continues at coordinate 5,209 of JASFRP010000041.1, read as the reverse complement.
GTTCCGGGTGTCGGGGTGAAGGAAGGCCTCCTCCTGGACCTCGCAGACGATCTCGTCTCCCACTCCAGCCACGAGCTGCGGCAGGAGCAACAGCTCGCCAAAGCTGCCATATCTCTCGGCCGCCGGTTCATGTTCGACGAGGCCCACGGCCTTCAGGTTGCCCGCCTGGCCCTCTCCCTCTTCGAACAGCTGCAGGACCTTCACGGAATGGAAGACGGGAACCGGCCGCTCCTTCTGGCCGCAGCGATACTCCACGACATCGGAGGCTTCATTTCCAAGAAAGGCCACCACAAACACTCCTTCTATCTCATATCCCGATCCGAGCTGCCTGGTCTCTCCCCCACCGATATGCTCATGGTGGCGAATATCGCGCGGTATCACAGAAAGAATATTCCCCGGGCCACGCACCCGGAATTCATGAGGCTGTCGGAGGCGAACCGCGACCGGGCCACCCGGCTGGCGGCCATCCTTCGCATCGCCGACGCTCTGGATCGCACTCACGTTCAGTCTGTGGAAGGAGTGGAGGCAAAAGCAGGACCGGAGCAGGTCAGACTGAAGCTGGAATGCAATGGAGATTGCCTTCTGGAGCGATGGGCCCTGAGCCAGAAGAAGGGGCTCTTCGAAAAGGTCTTTGCGAGAGCTGTCGCGGCAGCCTCCTGATAATCCCACACCTTCCTTGAATGATCCGGCGGGTCCACGGTGACCGCCACCGAATATCAATCCAATACTCGGCTCGTTGACATTCTGATTCAACAGAGTGTTATTGAGTCTATTCCCGCGTTAATGGATTCGGACGGAGCTCTCTCCAAAAGGAAGGAGATCCAGCGTGGCGGAAGTCGATGAGAAGGTCATGACCTTCGTGGAGGAAACCCTCCAGAAGCGGCCCAAGATCCAGCTCGAAGAGCTCTTCGAGAAGGCCAAGAAGGTGAGTGGTGCCGTCAAGGATCTCTCAAAGCGTCAGTTCAACGCCCGCTACCCCCTCCAGGTGAAACGACGAAGATCCCAGGCTTCGAGAGGCAAGGGCGCCAGACGGAAGGGGACTGGGGGTTCCAGTCGAGGGGCAAGAGTCGCCAGGGGGAAGCAGGGAACAGTCGGTCCCCGGGAATCCGTTCGCCAGGTATTCCTCCAGTTCGCCACGGACATCACAGGAGCCGAGGATCGAAAAGACCTGGTGAGGGTCCTGGCCAGCGTGGACGCGTACGTCGATCAGGTCCTGAAGGGTGTGGCCAGACTCTAAAGAAGGGGGCTCGCCTCTCCCGCTGCGCTCCGAAAGGCACGGGAATGGCGGATCCACCATCGTACTGCTCCACGGCTTCGGGACGAATCGGCATACCTGGAACCGCTTGATCCCGCCCCTCTCCCAGCGCCATTCCGTCCAGGTCCTGGAGATGAAGGGCTTCGGCGACGCCCCGAAGCCCCGAGACGGCAGATACAGCCCCCTCGACCAGGCCGGTCTGGTCGGCCGCTGGATCCTCGAGAACGACCTGCACGATCTGACGGTGGTAGGTCATTCCCTCGGCGGAGGGGTTGCCCTCCTCACCACCCTGGCCCTCCATGCCCGGGCACCCCGGTGCATACGGCGACTCGTCATCCTTTCCGGAATCGCCTACCCGCAGCCCATCTCTCGGTATCTTCGGCTGTTGGGAAGGCCCCTCCTGGGGCCCTTCCTTCTCCGGCTCCTCCCCACGAAGGCTTTGATCCGGACGGCCATACGGAGAGCCTACCACCCCTCCCATCCCGTGTCGGAATTCCACGTGGAGGCGTATGCGGGCCCCCTCCGCGCCCCTGAGGGGCGCTATGCCTTATCCAGATCCGCCGCGCAGCTCATGTCCCTCGAACTGGCTTCCGTTACTGCGAGGTACCGGGAGATCACCCTCCCCTGTCTCCTCCTGTGGGGACGGAACGATTCCGTAGTCCCGGTTTGGGTCGGGGAGCGATTGGCCGAAGCGCTCCCTCGAGCTCGCCTGGAGATCCTCCCCCAATGCGGGCACATGCCCCAGGAGGAAAAGGCAGTGGAGACCCTGGCGCGCCTCACGGCCTTTCTGAAAGAGACGGACTGACGGAGGAATCGATTCCCAGGAACCCGACCTGTCTCTGCGTCGCTCCGCCCCGGTGGGAGAAGAAGGGAGATGCGCCACAGAGCGTGCAGAAGGTTGAACGAGTGATATTGGCCCCCATGACTCCCTGGTCGAGGGCCTTCTCCGCCAGCAGGCCTCGCAGGTCCACGGGGGTGGGGATCCTGGGTTCCTGAAGGCCCAGAGCGGTGTGAACCTCCGGACCCACCTCGTAACACGACCCGCAGATCGCTGGACCCAGATGGACGAGGAGGCTCCCGAGTCCGGCCCCTGACTGGCCTGCCAGCACGGAGATCCCTTCCTCCAGGATGCCTGCCGCTGTTCCCCGCCAACCCGCATGAAGTAGCCCCACCACCCGGCGATGTGGATCCACCAGAAAGACAGGGACGCAATCGGCTACCGTGACACCCATGAGGACTCCTGGGACCGCAGACACATGGCCATCCGCTTCGGGCCCGAGGCGGACTCCTGCGGGAGGTGAATCATGGATGAGGATCTTCTTCCCATGCACCTGCCTGGAGTGGACCACGCCGGCGAATCCGTGGCTGCGAGCCAGGCTCATCCAGTTCTCCCGCCCTTCAGGGGGTCTCTGGGCTCCGAAGAGTCGAAAATCTCCACCGGACTGCCCGGGGCTCCGTCCTGTGGTCCCCTGAACGAGCCAGGGGAACCGTTGAGTCCACTCCGGGTGAGCCCAGGTAAGGGTAGACGTGATTCGGGAGGAAATGGTCCTCGTTCCCGGCGGTCCCTCGTCCACCGCGTCCCGAGAAGTGAAGGGAGGGGGGACCGCACGGGGTCTTTCCGTAACGAACCGGATCGTGCCTCGGACGCTGTCGGAATTTTCCATGGTTCCCACCTACCCGCGCCGGAACCTCAGGATCCTGGGTGGTAGGCGGAGGATCATTAGGATATTTTGATTGTTTGTATTCCCGAGTGTGGAATCAGGGTGCCGGGAATGGAGCCATGAGCGACTCCTTCTTCGATCAACAGAACGCGGCATACGTGCAGCTCCTCTATGAGGAGTTCGCCAAGAATCCGGACTCTGTCCCCGAGGTCTGGAAGAGCTTCTTCAGCCTGGGCCCGCAGGCGACGGCTGAGGCCGGCCTCCTCGTACCGGATGCCCTGGAGACACTGGAGGACGGCCCGGTCCAGGTTCCCCTCACCCCCGTGGTCGAACCGTCGGCCACCGTCGAGACGGCGGGTGATATCCAGAAGCTGCTTCCGGTGGTGGCCCGAGCCGCAGGGCTCGTTCAAGCCTTCCGGGATCATGGCCACCAGTTGGCCAGGCTGGACCCTCTTGGGAGTGATCCCCCGGGCCACCCCCAGCTCGATCCCGGCTTCTTTGGGACCACGATGGAGGAGTTGGAGGAGATTCCCGCCTCGGTGATCGATCCTCGCTGGGGGGAGGAACCTCTCGCCGAGGTGTTGAGACGCCTCGAGACCGCGTACTGCGGATCCATCGGGTACCAGTTCGAACATCTGGAGGATCCGGAGAAGGTGCGTTGGCTCTGGGAGCAGGTGGAGACAGGTGTTCACACCCGGGCCATGGAGCCGACAGCGCAGAAACATCTGCTCCGGCGCCTCTCCCAGGTGGAGGGCCTGGAACATTTTCTCCATCGTGCCTACCTGGGCCAAAAGCGGTTCTCCCTGGAAGGCAACGACATGATGGTCCCCATGCTTGACCAGGCCATCCAGGAATCTGCTCGCCATGGCGGAGAGGAGGTGGTCATCGCCATGGCCCATCGGGGCCGCCTCAACGTGCTCGCCCACCTCGTTGGAGTGAGCTACGACGAGATCCTGACGGGGTTCGAAGGCAAGGCCATCACCAGAACCTCCTTGAGCGTGCCCAGACAAGGGACGGGCGACGTCAAGTACCATCATGGAGCCGACGGAATCTTCATCAATCCCGACGGGACTCAGGTGAAGGTCACCCTGGCCCCCAATCCTTCACACCTGGAGTTTGTGAACCCCGTGGTGGAAGGGATGACCAGGGCCAGGCAGTTCGGGGGGCCCGAGAAGGACCGCCCATGGAGGACGGAAGCGGTGATCCCCATCCTGATCCATGGGGATGCGGCCTTTGCAGCCGAGGGAATCGTGGCGGAGACACTGAACCTCGCCCGGCTCGAGGGTTACGCCACCGGAGGCACGCTCCACATCATTGCCAACAATCAGGTCGGTTTCACCACCGAGCCTGCGGAAAGCAGATCCACACGGTATTCTTCGGATCTGGCCAAAGGCTATGACATTCCAGTCATCCACGTGAACGCCGATGACCCGGAGGCCTGTCTCGCGGCCGTTCGCCTCGCCACGGCCTTCCGAGCCCGCTTTCATGACGACATCGTCATCGATCTCATCGGGTACCGGCGACACGGCCACAATGAGGGGGACGAGCCGGCCTACACCCAACCCCGTCAGTACAGTGTCATCGGCGGCCACCCCACCGTCCGGACCATCTGGGCTCGGCACCTCCAGGAAACCGGCGTCGTCGGCGTGGAGGAAGCGCAGTCCATGCAGGAGGAGATAGCCGGAATCCTCCGGGAGGCCCAGGACAGGGTGAAAGAGGAGCCGGAAGTCGAAGAAGGCCCCTCTACGGAAGAGGAGCCGATGGAGCCGGGGCCACACATCGAGACCTGGGTGCCCCTGCGCGAGCTCATTCGCCTGAACCAGGAGTCCCTGGCCCGGCCGGAGGGTTTCCACACCCACCCGAAACTGGATCGGCAGCTTCAGCGGAGACTGGACGGCTTCGGAGGAGAGTTCCGCCTGGAGTGGGCCCACGCCGAGAGCCTCGCCTTCGCGTCCCTCCTGGAGGAAGGAATCCCCGTCCGCCTCAGCGGACAGGACTCCGAGCGGGGAACCTTCAGCCAGCGCCACCTGGTCCTCCACGACGTCGAGAACGGCAGGGAGCATATCCCCCTGGCCCACATCGGATCGGCTCGCTTCGAGGTGTACAACTCCCCTCTCACCGAGACGGCGGTTCTGGGATTCGAGTATGGGTACGACGTGGGAGCCGATCCTGGCCTGGTCCTTTGGGAGGCTCAGTTCGGGGACTTCGTGAACGTCGCCCAGGTCATGATCGATCAGTTCATCGCCTCCGGTGGCGCGAAGTGGGGCCAGCACACCCGCCTGACGCTCCTCCT
>JASFRP010000040.1:0-10892 GCA_050114895.1 Gemmatimonadota bacterium | reverse complement strand
CAACGCAGCTCCCGCCGCGTTACGGCCACCGCCCGGGTTGGGGGGAGCAACAGGTCGATCGGTCCGCGGCCACACGGTCAGCTCGCCCGGGGCCCTGATTCTCCGAGTCTTCCGGAAGAGCCCGAAGGGGAAGGAGGTGGAGACGGTAATGGCTTCCAGTGGAAACACGCCCCTGCGAATGAACCGGTTCTCCGAACGGGCGGTGGCTTGCCCGCCGGCTCGGAGCAGAGGAATGAAACCGCGCCCGGACAGCCCTTCCTCCCCGATCTCGAGGGCGAAGGCCGGCGCCCGTCTCCTCTCGTTCCGCACCTCGTAATGGATCCTCAGGGGATTACCCACCGTCACGCCTCTGGGGGTTCTCCGGAGCGCGCTTATGCCGCCGATGGCCTGCTCCGAAAGCCAGCTACTGACGGCGATGAAGCCCAGCATGGCGCCCAGGAGTAGATACAGGAGGTTGTTCCCGGTGTTGATGGCGGCGAAGCCGATGGCAAACGCCCCTGCGGTGAAGAGGTATCCACCCCGGGAGAACTCGATACGGCGCCAGGACCGGAACTCCCTCCACCTGGTTCTCAAGCGGCTGAGGTACCCGGGGATGCGACGGATTCCCTGAAGGCCCCAGGGCTCAAAACCGGCTACCGGACTCATCAATGAGGTACCGGTACCTCCCGGATGATCTCCTCCAGGAGGATGGCTGCTTCTTGATGTGCCTCGGCGGTGGAAGCGACGGTTCCGACCGGGAGCAGTCGATGGGCCAGACAGGGAACGGCAAGAGTGAGGATATCGTCCGGTACCAGGTAGGTCCTGCCTTCAACGAGAGCGTAGGCCCGAGCCGCACGATACAGGGCGACGGCGCCTCTTGGGCTCACACCGATCTGAAGGCGAGGCTCGATGCGGGTGCGTCCGACGATCTCCATGAGGAAGTCCACCAGCGCAGCCTCGGTTCGCACCCCGTCCACGAGGTCCTGCAGCTCCAGAACGCCTTGCGGAGGGATGACCGCCTGGATCCTGTCGAGCATCTCCTCGAGCTGGGAGGACTGAATGAGGATCTTCCGTTCGGCCTCTTCCCCGGGGTACCCGATGGTCAGGCGCATGAGGAAACGGTCCAGCTGGCTCTCGGGCAAAGGGTAGGTTCCGTGATGCTCCAGGGGATTCTGCGTGGCCAGCACGAGAAAGGGCGCTGGAAGCTGGAACGTCTTGTCGTCAATGGTGATACGACCCTCCTGCATCGCCTGCAGGAGACCGCTCTGAGTTCTGGGGGGAGCTCGATTGATCTCATCCGCGAGGAGGATGTTCGTAAAGATCGGGCCCGGGCGGGTCTCGAACTCCGAGGTCTGGGGATTGAACAGGGACACCCCGAGCACGTCGGATGGAAGGAGGTCACTGGTGAATTGGATCCGACGAAAGGTGAGACCCAGGCTTCGGGCCAGAGCGTGGGCCAGCGTGGTCTTCCCCACGCCGGGAACGTCCTCGAAGAGGATATGCCCTCGGGCCAGGAGGGCCGCCAGGGCAAGGCGAACCACATCCCTCTTGCCGTGGAAGACTACCTCGACCTCATCCACGAGGCGTTCCAGGAGCTCGAGCTGGGGAGGACTCCTCTGGACCACGACGGTTTCCGGCATCAGGCTCTCGGGTGTGGGTTGGGATCGATCTCCGTGAGGCCAGAACAAATATAACCCCTGCGGGGACACGAAGGTTTCTGCCAAAGCCGCGTGACGTTGACACTCCAGAAGGGCTACTCTAGCTTCCCTCACCGTTTCTCTGCGGCGGGACAACCGCTAGAAAAAACCGTCCATTATCGGGTCCTTTTCGGGCAGCTAGAGCCTATGAAGAAGCCGTGGGTCCTCGCGGCCGCCACAGGCATCGCGGCCTTCTCAGCCCTGGCCTTCGTGCAATCCCAGGAAGGCGATTCACCTCCGCCTCCTCAGGCTACCACGTCGGTTCAGCCCATCGCCTTTCCCCACAATACGCACGCTGGGGATTTTCAGATCGATTGCCAGTATTGTCACTTTTCGGCGGAGCGATCCATGGACGCGGGGATCCCGCCTGTGGCAGCGTGCATGGGCTGCCACACGGTGATCCAGGGACGAAACAACCCAGAGGAAGTGCAGAAGCTCAGGGATTTCTGGCAGCGGGGCGAGCCCATTCCGTGGGTCCGGATCTACAAGGTGGCCGATCACGTGAAGTTCCCCCACATGCGTCACGTGGCCAAAGACGCCGGAGATTTCGAATGCCAGGAATGCCACGGTACCGTCGAGGAAATCGGGGTTATCGAGGAGGTGGAGCAGCCGCTGCGGATGGGTTGGTGTGTGGATTGCCACCGGCAGAACGAAGCCTCCGTCGACTGCACGGTCTGCCATTATTGATCGATCTCAGGTTCCTTCGACCGCTCCTGGTCGGGGGTCCACGGTGAGGGCGGTTCGGGCCCTGCCCAAGAGAGAGCTGAGTTCATGAGTGACGGAATCAAGCGGCGGGATTTCTTGAGGGTCCTGGGGACCGGTGGTGCAGGTGCTACGATGTTCGGCTGCTCCACGGAGCATGTGGAAAAACTCCTGCCCTACGTCATCCCCGATGAGGAAATCACCCCCGGTGTGTCCACCTGGTACGCCTCGGTCTGTCGGGAATGCCCGGCGGCGTGTGGACTCTGGGCTCGGACCCGAGAGGGGCGCGTGGTCAAGGTGGAGGGGAACCCGGATCATCCAATCTCCGGGGGCGCCCTCTGTTCACGGGGTTACTCCGCCATCCAGGGGTTGTACAACCCCGATCGGTTGACGGCACCCATGGTTCGGGACGGGGATGGCTTCAGGGCCGTCGGGTGGGACGAGGCCGAAGCTCAACTCGCCGAGATGATTCAGGAGGGTGGGAATCACCTCTTTCTGTCCGGCCGGGTGGGATGGTCTCTGCGAGAGCTCCTGGATCAGTTCCTGGCAGAGGTGGGAGGGACTCGAGTGGAGTACGAGGGTCTCTCGGAGGCTCCACTCAGGGAGGCCGTGCGGATCGCCTTCGGCCGAAACGTCCTGCCGACGTATGACCTTGCCGGCGCTCGACTCGTCCTCTCATTCGGGGCCGATTTTCTGGAGACCTGGCTATCCCCCGTGGAGTATCACAGGGGATTCGCCCGCATGGCCGGAGTGGACGACCATGGCACGAAAGGTCGTTTCGTATTCCTCTCGCCCAGACTGTCGCTGACGGGCCAGAACGCGGATGAATGGATCCCGCTGCCACCAGGCTCCGAGGCCCCGGTGGCTCTCGCCATGGCCCATGTCATCGCCCAGGGCGGTGGAGATGCCGGGCCATATCAGGGTGTCCTCGCAGCGTACGATCCCAGGACGGTCCAGGAGGATACCGGGGTAGGGGCGGACGCCATCGAGGCTCTGGCCCGCCGGTTCGTCTCGGAGGGGCCGAGCCTAGCCCTGGGACCGGGCCTGGCGGGGCATCACCGAAATGCCACCGCTGCGAACCTGGCGGTCTTGATCCTCAACGCCGTAGCAGGAAATGTGGGGCGTACGCTGAGCCTCGATCGCGTCGACCAGAGCGCCGCCTCCAGGCCGTTCGCAGAGCTCCGCTCGGCCATGGGTGGGATGGATGGAGCCGGTGTGGTCATGGTTTCCGGCACGAATCCCGCCTACTCACTGCCGGCGTCCGCCGGGTTCCGGGAGGCTTTCGGCTCGGCCGGGTATCGGGTCTCGTTCTCTTCGGTGATGGACGAAACGGCGGCCCTGTCTGATCTGATCCTGCCGGATCGGCACCCCCTGGAAGCGTGGGGGGACTCGAATCCGCGGCCCGGGATCTACGCCCTGCAGCAGCCGGCGATGAAGCCCGTTCCCCATTTCGATTCGAAGCAGGTGGGAGACGTGCTTCTATCTGTTGCGGGGCGGATGGGGCGGGACATGGGACCGGCGACGTTCTTCGACTTCCTGCGGAGCCGGTGGCGGCGGGACGTTCATCCGCTGCTGGCGCCCCGGGAGGATTTCGACGGCTTCTGGAGGAAGACGCTCCGGACAGGAGTGGTGGAAGGCGGCACCCGGGAAGGTGCCGAGGCCCATGTCGCCCTCCGCTCCCCTGATACGGCGTTGAGCTTCGACGTTCCGACCCTGGATGGAGATGGCGAGCTCGCGCTCCTCATCTACCCCTCTCCGCGGTTCGGGGACGGGAAGCAGGCGGACCGACCCTGGCTCCAGGAGCTTCCGGATCCGGTGAGCAAGATGGCCTGGCACTCCTGGCTCGAGGTGAACCCCCGGACCGCGACGAGGTTGGGCCTCCGGACAGGGGACGTGGTCCGGGTCCGGTCGCCCCACGGTGAGGTAGACGTGCCGGTCTGGGGGTATCCTGGAATCCGTGAGGATACGGTGGCCCTGGCCATGGGAGGCGGGCACTCCGACTACGGACGCTTCGCGAGCGGGAACGGGGTGAACGCCATGACCCTTCTGGCCGCCGAGGCGGAACAACCCTCGGGTGCACTCGTTCACGTGGGTACCACCGTCACGCTGGAGCCCACGGGGAGCCGAAGGCCCCTTGCCACCATCGAAGGCTCCTCGGAGCAGCATGATCGACCCATCGCACCGGCGGTGGCCATTGCTGCCCTGGCGCACGGGGGCAGTGGTGGTTCTCAGGAAGAAGGGGAGAGTACGCACGGAGAAGGAGGTCATGGGGAGCTTCAGGAGATCCAGGCCATGGGGGGCTTCGCACCGGTCCCCACGGAAGGGAGGCCCGAGGATTTCCCCCTGGAAGGGAGCCGGTACGGTCAATACGATCCGGAGGCCAATCCCCGTTGGGCCATGGCCATCGATTTGGACAAGTGCACCGGGTGCAGCGCCTGCGTGACCGCTTGCCAGTCGGAGAACAACGTGCCCTGGGTCGGCGAGGATCAGGTGGTCATGGGGCGGGACATGCACTGGATCCGCATGGAGCGTTATTACGAGACGGTGGACGCGACCCGGGCGGGCCCGTTGGATGTCCGCTTCCTCCCCATGCTATGCCAGCACTGCGGCAATGCGCCCTGTGAGCCTGTCTGTCCAGTCTACGCGGCCTATCACACGCCGGAGGGGCTCAACGCCCAGGTCTACAACCGGTGCGTCGGAACCCGATACTGTGCCAACAACTGCCCCTACAAGGTCCGGGTGTTCAACTGGTTCGGATTCAGCGACGTACCGGAGCCCATGAACTGGGGCTACAACCCCGACGTCACGGTCCGGAGCAACGGTGTCATGGAGAAATGCTCTTTCTGCGTGCACCGGATCCGGGAAGCGCAAAACCGGGCTCGGTTGGAGGGACGGCGGCCCGTTCGCGACGGCGAAGTGGTTCCGGCTTGCCAGCAAAGCTGCCCTGCCGAGGCCATCGTATTCGGGAACATCCGGGATCCCCGGTCCCGTGTGGCCCAGGTCTCCCAGAACCAGCGGAGCTATCGGGTCTTGGATGCTTTGATCAACACGCAGCCGGCGGTGACCTACCTGAAGAAGGTCACCTTCCATGAGGTCCAATCCCAGGAGCATTGATCCTCGGCCAGCTTCGGTCCGAGAGGGACGCGAATGGCGACAGCGACAGAAGAAAAAGAGAGGGGGGCCCTGACCCATCCGGACGTGAGGTCCTTCGGTCAGGTCAACCGGGACATCCTCAAGATACTCTCCCGACCCGGGCGGGGTTGGTGGGCGTTGTTCGCGGTGGCACTGGCCGGCGTGGGCCTCTTCTTCGGGTCATGGTTCTACCAGATCATGAATGGGGTGGGGGTCAGCGGCCTCATGAGCCCGGTGGGGTGGGGTGTTTACATCACGACATTCGTCTTCTGGGTGGGAATCGCTCACTCTGGCACACTCATTTCCGCCATTCTCTTCCTCTTCCGTGCGCCGTGGAGGCAGTCCATATACCGGGCCGCCGAGGCCATGACGGTCTTCGCCGTCATGACGGCAGGACTCTTCCCCCTCATCCACCTGGGACGCGTGTGGCACGGGTATTGGCTCATACCCTATCCCAACTCCCGTTTCCTGTGGCCCAACTTCCGTTCTCCCCTTCTCTGGGACGTCTTCGCCGTCACGACGTACTTCACTGTCTCGGCCGTATTCTTCTACCTGGGCACGATTCCGGATGTGGCGGCGGCCAGGGACCAGGCCACCGGGTGGCGCAGGAGGTTGTACCAGGTGGTGAGTATGGGGTGGCGGGGCACGGACCGGGAATGGCATCACTTCGGGAAGGCGTACATCTTCCTGGCGGCTTTCGCCACTCCCCTGGTCCTCTCGGTTCACTCGGTGGTGTCCTGGGACTTTGCCATGTCCATCGTCCCGGGCTGGCATGCCACCATCTTCGCGCCCTACTTCGTGGCGGGGGCCATCTTCTCCGGGGTGGCCATGGTGGTCACTCTCATCGTTCCCCTGCGGAAGATCTTCAAGCTGGAGGCTTATCTCACCGTCCGGCACTTCGATGCCATGGCGAAGCTGATCCTCCTCACTTCCCTCATCGTCCTCTACGCCTACCTCACCGAGTTCTTCATGTCCTGGTATAGCGGAGAGGAGATAGAGCGGTCGGTCTTCTGGAACCGTCTCTTCGGGGACTACTGGTGGGCGAGCTGGACGATGCTCACCTGTAACGGTCTCATTCCCATCCTGCTCTGGTTCCGGCGAGTGAGACATTCCATCCCGGCCCTGTTTGTCATCACGCTATTCATCAACATCGGGATGTGGTTCGAGCGGTACGTCATCATCGTGACGTCGCTCTCGCATGAGTATGAGCCCTTTGCCTGGGGAATGTACCGGCCTTCCCTCACGGAAATGGGGATTCTGGCCGGGAGCTTCGGGTGGTTCTTCTTCTGGTTCCTCATCTTTACCAGGATCCTCCCGCCGGTGGCCATTGCCGAGCTCAAGGAGGTCTTGCCGGCACCCTTCCGGGGCAGCGGGAGGGGGGAGGGAGTCTCATGAGCGGCACGAACCAGGGGATCCTGGCCTCTTTCGACTACCTGGACTCCGCTGCGGGTGCCATCGAAGCCTTGAGAAAGGCCGGTTTCAGGAAACGCTCCATCACCGCGTATACACCTGTGCCGGAGCACGATCTGGAGCACGCCATGGGGTACCATCAGAGCCCGGTCAGGGTCTTTGCCCTGGTGGGGGCTCTTACGGGAACTGCCGCGGGCTTCGCGCTGGCCATCTTCACCTCCATGGATTGGCCGCTGGTAACCGGGGGAAAACCCATCGTCTCAATCCCGGCCTTCGTCGTCATCGCCTTCGAGCTGACGATTCTCTTCGGGGCTCTCTCCACAGTGATCGGGCTCTTCATCAACATGCGCCTTCCACATTTGAGACCTCTGGTCATCTATGACCCCGAGTTCAGTGCCGGGCGTTTCGGTGTGTATGTGGCCGCGGCACCGGAGAGAATCGGAGAAGCTCGGAGGATTCTCTCGTCCATGGAGCCCACGGAGCTGCGGGAAGACCCGGAGGGGGTGGCTCATGCCTAGCATGGCTGGAGTGGTTTCCCGGGGTGGCATCCGTCTGGTTCTCCTCGCTTTCACTTTGGTGTGGTCGGGGTGCACCCCGTTGGACGACACCATGGTGGCCATCTTCGGGCGGAGCATGCGGGACCAGGCCTCGTTCGATCCGTATGAGAACCCCGTGGAAGCGCCGGAGGGATCCGTGCCGTTTGCGGCGGGAAACCTGGTGGCCCGAGCGGGGGAGGTGAACATCGGTCAGCCCGAGGGGCTGGAAGACGTGCCTCCCCCATTTACACAGCTGGACGTCATCAACTCCGCCCCGGTGGTGGTGAACCTGGTGAACCCGGTTCCTGTAACGGAGGAGTCCATAGCCCGCGGAGAGGAGCTGTTTCTTCGCTTCTGTGCACCGTGCCACGGGCCGAACGGTATGGGAGTGACGGGATACATCATCCCGGCGGGATTCCCGCCTTTCCCGTTGGTCTCGGACCGCGTACGGGGCTTCACTGACGGGTACATCTACGGAATGATCCGGATGGGAAGGGGCCTGATGCCCTCTTACGGGCATCGTATCAGCCACTTCGATCGGTGGAACGTGGTCAACTACCTGAGGGTGCTCCAGGGAGTGGTCCCTGCTGCCACCGGGAACCAACCTCAGGACTCCACACAGCAGACCGGCGGTCCGGCGGAAGAGACGGAAGGGGCCTCGTCCCAGGGGGACCCGGGCACCTCCAACTAAGGCTTCGAGAATGGCGCAGATCCATATTCCCCGAGAGATTCCGATTCGGTTCCTCCCCCGTTCGAGGGGCGCGAGGCTCCTTTTCGGGCTTCTGACTCTCATCGGCCTGGTCGCCTTCCTGAACACACTGGGCTGGGACGCGGCCCGAGCATGGCGAGCCTACGTGGTGAACTGGCTCTTCTTTACCAGCGTTGCGGCGGGAGCCATGGCCTTGACGGCGGCCACCACCATCACCAAGGCTCGCTGGAACTGGTCCGTGCGACGGATGAGCCTGGCCTTCTCGGCTTTCCTCCCCATCGCCTTCGTGCTCCTCCTTCCGATGCTGGGTCTCAGGGAGGGTTATTTCCCCTGGATCGAGGCCATGGGGACCGATCCCGTCCTCCAGAGGAAGGCCGCCTATCTGAATGTCCCCTTTCTCATTGCCCGTAACGTGGTTGGGGCGGCCCTTCTCTTCGGTGTCTTCCTCTACATCGCCTACCTGTACCTCCGGCCGGACATGGGGCTGGTGAAGGAGGGGACCGTCGGGTCGGGCGATGCCGGCAGGAGCCGCTGGGTCGAGCGGCTGACGCAAGGGTGGACAGGACAGGAACGGGAGGAAGTGAGGAGCTACAAACGCCTGGCCCGGTTGGCTCCCGCAAGCGTGCTCCTCTATGCCGTGGTGATGAGTGTCTTTGCCTTCGATTGGGCCATGTCCCTAGAGCCTCACTGGTTCTCGACAATCTTCGGAGCGTGGTTCTTCATGGGAGCCCTCTGGGGTGGTGTGGCCGCCTCGGCGTGGGTCACGGTGTACTCAAAGGGGCGAGACCCGGATCTGAACAAGCTCATGGGGGTCCAGCAGCTCCACGACCTCGGCAAGCTGGCTTTCGCATTCACGGTGTTCTGGGCCTACCTGTTCTGGTCCCAATACCTGGTGATCTGGTATGGGAAACTCCCCGGGGAACAGGCGTGGATCATCCATCGCGCGGGTGCTCCATGGGGCGGATTGTCCGTCCTGACGCTGGTCCTCTGCTTCGTTCTGCCCTTTGCAGGCCTCATCGGTCGGAGGGCAAAGATGACTCCCTGGATCCTCAGGTTCTTCGCGACGGTCATTCTCGTCGGGCTCTGGCTGGAGAGGTACCTGATGGTCGTTCCCTCCATCCATCGATCCGGGCCCGTCCTCACCATATGGGAGCCACTCATCGGGCTGCTCTTCCTGGGACCCTTTCTCTGGAGCGTCCGGTGGTTCCTGTCGACCTTTCCGGCGGTCCAGGTCTGGCAGCCAATGGTGGATCCGGAATCCCTGGAAGCCGAAGTGCCCACCCAGGAGAGGGCCGCCGTCTGACTCTGGCGGGGTCGAGATGGGGGTGGGAGGAGGAAGCCTGAGTCGATTCCCTCCACGGCCTCCTCCTACATCCGGCGTCGTATCCCAGATTCTATCAGGCCGGATTGAGGATCCTCAGCACTTCGTCGTGGAGGATCCCGTTGGTGGAGATCCCGGAGCCGCCGCGGCATCCCGGGACGCCCATCACGTCGGTGAACCGCCCGCCGGCCTCGGTGAGTATGGGGACGAAAGGGGCCGCGTCCCAAGCGGCGAGGATTGGGTCCACCATGACCTCCGCTCTGCCCGTAGCGACCAGCGCGTGGCCATAGCAATCCCCCCAGCTTCGGGCCAGAGCCGCGCTTCGGACCAGCTGTTCCCATCCCGGGGCCATTGATCCGTTCAGGAGGACGGCAGGATCGGTGGTCAAGACCGCGCTTGCGGAGAGATCTGATACCACGGAGACTCGGGCCCGGCCCCCATTCCAGTAGCACCCCTCCCCCATTGCGGCCGCGATGGTTTCGCCGAGCCCGGGGAAATGGGACACGCCCACGACAGGCGCGCCCGCCACCTCGACTGCGATGAGCACACCGAAGAGAGGTACGCCCCGGATGAAGGACCTGGTGCCGTCTATGGGGTCGATGATCCAGCGAACGGTGGCCCCGGCGTTCGTCTCCCCGAACTCTTCCCCGAGGATCCCGTGCTCCGGGTAGCGATCCTGGATGCGTGTCCTGAGAAGGATCTCCGTCGCCCGGTCGGCCGCCGTAACGGGCGACCCGTCACTCTTGAGCTCCGGAGCCAGGAGCCCACCGAAATGCTCCAGGGCAATGGCCCCAGCGTCCTGGGCCCACACCTGGGAGATCTCCAGGAGCTCCTTGGGGCTCACCTGGTCCCGACTCATTGGCCTGCCTCGAGGCTGGAGGGAAGGAAGATGTCAGGGGTCCTGCCGACGGTCTGTCTTGGCCTGGTAAAGCTGTGCGTCCGCGGCCTTGACCAGGTCCTCGACCTCGAACATCGTGGCAGGATCGAATTCCCCGATTCCGTAGCTTACCGTCACGCCGTGTCGGGATAGCTCCGGGTCCTCCCGCACCCGGGAGACCACCCGGTGGGCGTGGAGCTCGGCTCCCTCCCTGGGGAGCTCGGTGAGGATGGAGATGAATTCGTCACCTCCGTAGCGGGCTGCCAGGTTCATGGCCCGGGTCTCGCCCAGGAGCAACCGGGCAAACCGACGGAGGATCTGATCACCCACGACGTGGCCCAGCCGGTCGTTGTGCTCCTTGAAGTTGTCCAGGTCGAAGAGGACGACACAGACATTACGACCGCGTCTGGCCGCCGCCACCTCTCTTCTCAGGTGCATGTCCATGTGCCGCCGATTGGGCAAGTCGGTGAGCGGGTCGGTGAGGGAAAGGGCCTGGATGCCTTCGTGGAGGCGGGCGTTCACGAGAGCC
>JASFRP010000039.1:0-11047 GCA_050114895.1 Gemmatimonadota bacterium | reverse complement strand
CGGATGACATCCATCTCCAACCCGTCCGAGAGGCGGAAACGGAGTGTTCTGAAATGACCTGGAGACGGTCCTGTGATGAAACTACGCAGCGCCCTCAGCCTCTCTCTGATCCTCGTCGCTCCTCCCTCCATGGGGGCCATGGAGTGGCCGGGCCAGGTTGCAGGGGGATCCGAAGCTGACTCCGTACCTGAGTGGCATCACATCCACGAGGGACCCTATGCGGAGGCGCATCTGGCCCTGGAGAAGGCGATTCGATGTAACTGCGGCTGCCTCCTGGATCTGCACCTCTGCCAGACCCAGATGCAGTGCGGAACCTCTCCCGTCTGGTCCCAGCGGATTCTGAGGAGCCTGGAGGAGGGGGAGTCGGAGGAGACCATTCTCGCCGGATTCACTTCCGAGTTCGGACCATCCGTTTTGATGACGCCCCCACGGAGTGGACTCAATCTTCTTGGTTACTTCCTTCCCTGGGTGGCCATCCTGGCCACGGCCGCCGCTCTGGGAGCGGTCCTCCGGAGGCGGGGATCGGAAGCCGGTCCGGGACTTCATGCGGAGCTTCTTCAACCGGAGGAATGGGAAAGGGTCTCGGACGAGCTGAACCGCATGCGGGATGAGGAGCGGGACGCATCCGAGTTCTGATGGCGTGCGCGGGCCCTCTGACAGAAGGCACCCTGCAGGGACCGTACTCCAACCGACCTCCATGGGCCCACCGGGAGGCTGGGTGATGAGATCCCCCTTGTCGAATCCCAGTGGTCACACCCGCGCCGCGCGGAGTCGAAGGGCATTCCCGATGACCGAGACCGAGCTGAAGCTCATGGCCGCGGCCGCGATGACGGGGCTCAACAGGATGCCGAAGGCCGGATAGAGGATCCCGGCGGCGACAGGCACGCCGATGCTGTTGTAGACGAATGCGAAGAAGAGGTTCTGTTTGATGTTCCTCATGGTGGCGCGGCTCAGGCGCAGAGCTCGAACGATTCCCTGAAGATCGCCTTTCACCAGGGTCAGCCCCGCGCTCTCCACGGCCACGTCGGTGCCTGTGCCCATGGCGATTCCCACCTGGGCCTGAGCGAGGGCCGGCGCATCGTTGATGCCGTCACCGGCCATGGCTACGAACCTGCCCTGGGCCTGCAGCCTCTTGATCTCCTCGGCCTTCTGGTTCGGCAGGACCCCCGCCACGACCTGGTCGATCCCCAGGGTCCGGGCCACGGCCTCCGCCGTCGTCTCGCTGTCGCCGGTAAGCATGGTGATTCGGATCCCCTCCCGATGGATCGCTTCCACGGCCCGGTACGTGGTATCCTTGAGGGGATCCGCAACCGACAGGAGACCTGCCAGCTCGTCATTCGCCACCAGGAACATCACCGTCTTCCCCTCCCCTCGTAGAGACTCGGCTCGTTGGCCAGACTCTCCCAACGCCACGTTCAGGTCGGCCATGAGCCCCGTGTTTCCCAGGGCGACCCGGCGACCTCCGATCTCCCCGTGGACGCCTTTCCCCGTTATGGACTCGAACGCGTCGACGGGAGCAAGGGCTACCCCACGGTCCCGGGCTCCTTCCACGATGGCATCCGCCAGGGGATGCTCGCTCCCCTGCTCCAGGCTGGCAGCCAAACGGAGCACCTCCGCCTCTTCCCATCCATCGCTGGGGACGACGTCTACCAAGCTGGGCTTGCCCCGGGTGAGGGTCCCCGTCTTGTCCACCACCAGCGTATCCACCTTCTCCAGCACCTCGATGGCCTCGGCATTCTTGAAGAGGACCCCCAGGGACGCTCCCTTCCCCGAAGCCACCATGATGGACATGGGCGTGGCCAGGCCCAGGGCGCACGGACAGGCGATGATGAGAACAGCGACCGCGTTGATGAGCGCATAAGCCAACGCCGGTGCCGGCCCGAAGATGGCCCAGACGGCGAACGTGATGATGGAAGTCACCACTACGGCCGGAACGAAGTACGCCGAGGCGACGTCCGCCAATTTCTGGATCGGGGCGCGGCTCCGCTGGGCCTCTGAGACCATCTGGACGATCTGCGACAGCAGGGTCTCCGCGCCGACACGCTCGGCCGTCATGACGAAGGAGCCGGTACCGTTGATGGTGGCCCCGATGACACGGTCCCCGGGGGTCTTCTCCACCGGAATCGGCTCCCCGGTGAGCATGGACTCGTCAACGGAGCTCTGTCCCTTCACCACGGTGCCGTCCACGGGGACCTTGTCTCCCGGCCGCACCCGGAGGCGATCCTCCGGCCGGATGCGGTCCAAGGGCACGTCTCGTTCCGTCCCGTCGGCCTCCACCCGCCGTGCGGTCTTCGGCGAGAGACCGAGAAGAGCCTTGATGGCCGCGCTGGTCCGACTCCGCGCCTTCAGCTCCAGGACCTGCCCGAGCAGCACGAGCGTGACGATCACGGCAGCGGCTTCGAAATAGACGCCCACCCGTCCGGACTCGTCCCGGAAGGACATCGGGAACAGCCCCGGGAGGAGAGTCGCAAGGACGCTGAACAGATACGCGACCCCGACTCCCAGGCCGATCAGGGTAAACATGTTCAGGTTCCCACTGACCACCGACCGCCATCCACGCTGGAAGAACGGCAGAGCGCCCCAGAGAACCACCGGAGTCGCCAGCAGGAACTCCGCCCACCGCAGGGTCTCCGTGCTGAAGACCCTCTCCAGGGGATTCCCACCGGGGAGAACACCCCCCATGGCAATGAGGAGAACCGGGAGGGTCAGCCCAGCGCTGACCCAGAAGCGGCGCCGCATGTCCGAGAGCTCATGGTTCTCCGCCGCATCGTGCGTCACGGTCCTCGGCTCCAGCGCCATCCCACAGATGGGGCACGCCCCCGGGGCGCTCTTCACCACCTCCGGGTGCATGGGGCAAACATATTCCGTCTTTGCCGACGGGGCCTCAACGGTTTCCGGCTCAAGGGCCATGCCGCACTTCGGACAGGTGCCCGGACCTGCCTGTCGGTTCTCCGGGTGCATGGGGCAGGTGTAAAAACCCCCATCGGCGGGAGTTTCTGGAGAGGATTCCTCGACCGTCCGGGTTCCTTCTGCGCCGAGATAATCCTCTGGATCTCCGCGGTGGAAGTAGCTCTGGGGATCCTCCTCGAATCGGTGACGACAGGACTCGGAGCAGAAGCGATGTGTCCTCCCGTCGCGTTCCAGTCGATAGGGCGTGTCCGATGCCACGGACATCCCGCAGACGGGGTCCCGGAACGCCCGGTCTTCCGTGCCACCACTCTCCAGGCCGACGGCCTCAGGGTCTCCATCCTCTCCGTGGCGATGGCCGTGATGATGACCGTGCGGCTCCGGCACACCCTCTCCCTTGTGGTTCTTCACGCTCGTCATGACACGCTCTCCAGTCGATGTCGTCAGGGCTGTCGCCCGCACTCGATTCGATTCTCCTTTGCGGCCAACCCACAGAATTTTCGGGTCCCCGTAACGAATCCATCACGGGGACCCGAACACCTTCTTCAGCTCGGAAGACGGTTATCATTCATCAATGATGGGATGGATCTGGAGCCCGGCCGGAGTGGTGAGTCGGACCCACCATCCCGCCGCCCATCATTCCTGCACCTTGAGCGCCTCCCCATTGGCCGAGGATTTCTTTCAGGGTTCCTCTCTGCTCCTGCGTCAGGAGATCCCGGGCCTCAAAGGAGGCTCTCGCCATGACTACGTTGGCTTCGGTGAGATCCGTGGAGAGGTCCCGTAGCGCATCCGCGTACGCTTCAAAGTCGTTCGGATTCTGTTCCAGGACGGTTTCGGCCCGGGTGCGGGCGTCCGCAGCCTGGTTCATGGCCTGTTTGGCAGCCGTGACGGCCCGGGTCTGTACGTCCTCAAGGTCGCTCACCTGCTCCGCGGACAGGCCGAGAGGCTCACTCATGGCGATGATCTGCTGTGGCCCGGCAATACCTCCCATCATCCAGGCGCCGGACCCCATCATTCCACCGGCCATCATGGGATAACCCATGGCTCCGCTGTTCCCGGATCCCATCATGCCCTGCCCGTACATGCCCTGGCCGTACATCCCGGATCCCATCATGCCCTGCCCCATCATCCCCATCATGCCGTAGGGGGTCCCCATCATCTGACCGTAGGGACACACTGTGCCCCAGCCCTGCTGGGCCGCAGTCACGGTGTCATGTGGGGCCATATGACTGTTCTGGTGCATCATCCCCTGGGCCATGGCCGGAGCCGCGGCAAGGGCCAGGCCCACGGCAACGGCGAATACGCTCCTAACCATGTCGTCCTCCTTGATCACATTTCTTCTGGTTGTCTCTCTTGCCTTCGAGTAGAAGGGTAACGGGTCGGGGGTGAACCCACGGTGAACCGTTCGTGAAGGTGCTTTCATGCGCTCTGGTGCCGAAATCGGGCCCCTCCCCGGGAAGCCGTCTTCCCGGAAACGGCCCAGTCCACGGGATCCCCGTGCAGTCATTCCCCGCCGGCTCCAGGTGATTCCCCGGGGCCTCCATCACTCTTCAACCCGCTCCCGGGACGCCCGGGGTTCGATGGGTACTGCCAGGTAGGTGTGGTGGGTCCCCCCACCGGCGCGGTAGACGGCGGTGACCATCCCCTCGCCCCCGCCCGGATTCCTGAAATCATGCTTCAGTCTGGGCTCCTCCTGGACAGAGAGAGGCGCAACGGCCACTCCGTCTTCGGACAGGTCAGCATCCCGTCGGGTCCTGTTGGTGGGAATCGTTGTAAAGGACTGATTGGAATCAGTGGAACGCTCACCGCCCGGAACACCATCTTCGAGCTGACGAACACCGGACCGGACGCTGTGGAGATCGTATCCGTATACACGTCTTGTATGTGCACGGCCGCCACCCTGGGTTTCCCCGACGGTGCCAGGGAAGGGCCTTTCGGTATGCCCGGCCACGAGCTGCCCATCGCGTTGGAGCGGGTACTCGCGGGCGGACAACTCGCGACCGTGACGGTCCGGTTCAACCCGGCGGCCCATGGCCCTGAAGCCGTCGGTCCCGTCAAGAGAGCCGTGGCCGTGCGCACCGCAGGAGGCAGTGTCACGGTCCTCTCACTGCTGGCGGACGTGGTTGCGGATCGACCATTGGCGCTGTCGGCGTGAGTCAACGCAAAGAGGAGATTTCAAAGGGTCGTCCCCCGCACTCAACTCCTTCCTTCGCAGCCCCCCCTCAACCCGTCAGGAGGAGTGACAGAAGTCCGCCCCCAACCAGAAAGGTGAACGCGTACGTCGCCAGGCGTTTGAAGCCTGGCCCCGCACCTCCACCCATGGACATGGTTTCACCCTTCAGGTGCTCCCTGACGTGGACCCTGTGCAGGTACACCATCCCGGCTGCCATGAACACCATCAGGAGGTTCAGCCAGAAGGTGTAATCCAGGGAGAACTGGACTACGTCCCCCACGGCCTTCCCCGACTCCGGGGTGAGCCCCACGGCCAGGAAGGCAAAATGGAGGATGAGAGCCGTCAGGAAGATGCTCAGGAACATGATCCCCGCGATGTAGAGGGCCACCCGCCAGCCGTAGTACCGGGCATTAATGGCCACCAGCGGTGGGACCATGAGATCGGAGTAGATGAATCCCATGATTCCCGCAAAGAGGACGCCGTTCGCGTTGAGGACCGTAGCCAGGGGGATGTTCCCCATGGATCCGATGAAGGTCGCAGCGGCCACGAAGGGGGCCACCGCCGCGTTCTCCACTGCGATGAGCCAGCCCGGAAGCGTGGCCGTATGACCTGTGAGAAAGATGGCGGCCCACAATCCCGCAGGGACGAAAACCGCCATGAAGCCGGCGATGGAGAAACCGATGACGATCTCCTCCCACACCATCTTCCAGTCGGACACGAACTTGTGACCCACCAGGTGCCACCCGTAACGACTCCGGATGCGTTCCCGCCAATCGAAGGAGTCCTCTTCGGCCTCCGCCTCCTCTTCGACCTTCTCCCGGGCCGCGTCGAGCCAGGCTTCCGGATAGGTCAGCCGAATGAGGATGCTGCTGATGACGATGAGGGTGAGGCCCCCGACGACTTCCGCGGCCAGGTATTGCCACCCAAGGAACATGAAGATCAGGATCCCCAGCTCCACGACGAGGTTCGTCGACGCGAACATGAACGCCACCGCCGCTACGAAATGTGCGCCTTTCAGGACCAGGGACCGGGCAGCCGCCAGGGCGGCGAAGGAACAGGAGGATGACGCGGCCCCAAACGCCGTCGAGAGGGATATGGACCGAAGATCGGGTTGCCCCATGTACCGGGTCAGGCGTTCCTTTGGCACGAAGGCCTGGATCATTCCGCTCACGGCATAGCCCAGGACGAAGGCCCAACCCGCCTTCCAGAAGAAGCCCACGGCCGTCTTTGCCGCCTCACCGTATTGGACCCAGAAATCCATCCTTCCGCCTTTCGTCCTGGCAACATGGGGGTCACGGCACCGCCACGACGGGGCTTGCTGTGGATCGGCGCCCCCGGGGAGCCCGGTTCATTTCCGGGGCGCTCCCCCCGGGCATCCGCTGTTCCCGTCTACAAACGAACCCTGGTGAGGGTCCGATCACGCCCCGTCAGCCGCCCATCCCTCCGCCATTGGCGCCGGAGGGTGGACCATCTTGAGGGGTTTCCGGTTATACAAGAACGGCCGGGATCGAGGGCGATCCATCCCACGAGATAGGATCCTCTCTCCAGGCTTCACTCAAATCGTTGTTGGGAGGGTTACATGTTCGAGCACACCAGGCATCGAGCGATCCTTGTCTTTCTGGGGACTGCGCTCTTCACCCTCAGCTGCGGAGGAGAGGCTGAGAACCAACCAGCGCCCGCGTCGCAGGCTGAGGAGTCGACTTCCGAGGAGGCCCCAGGCTTCCGGGACATCTCCGTGGATCAGCTCCACGACATGCTCACAAATGGCGATCCTTTCCTGGTGAACGTCCACATTCCCTTCGAGGGCAACATCCCCGGCACCGATGTGAGCATTCCCTTCGACGAGGTCGCCGAGCACCTGGACCAGCTTCCCGAATCCCGGGACTCGAGGATCGTGCTCTATTGCCGTAGCGGCCGCATGAGCGAAGAGGCCGCGACGACCCTCGCCTCTCTGGGGTACACGAACGTATTCAACCTGGCAGGGGGTTTCCGGGCCTGGGAAGGTGCCGGATACAAACTCGAGACGGGAGGGACAGGGTAAAGGAACGGCCCGCCACGCGACACCGGGAGGGCCGAGCGGGTACCCGGCGGGAATGTCCGAGCGACACTCATTCCCGGGTCCACGCCGGGCCAGCTTGGCGAAATGCCCGTCGCGTCTGCAGTCAGGTGATACGCTCGCCGACGGCCCGGTACAGCATCCCAGCGGAGAATTCCCTGAACTCGACCATATCCAGATAACGTCGAATCGACTCCCAGGGATGTCGTTCCGCCAGGTCGATGGTTACCCCGAAAGGGCGATTCAGCCAGGCCGCAAACCGGACAAGCCATCGCGGCCAACCCTGAGGTGCCTTGAGGTCGAAGATGGCAAGGCGCCCGCCGGGACGAAGGGCCTCTGAGGCCCGAAGAATGACGGCGTCGTACTCTGCAACGAGGGTGAGGGCGAACATCGATACCACGCCCCCGACTTCTTGAGGAAACTCGACGGTTGCTGCATCGGCCTCCACGAGCTCCACGTTCTGCCAGCCCTCCGACGCGATCCTCCTCTGGGCCCTGGCCAGCATGGCCTGGGTCAGGTCCACTCCAATCACCCGACCCCCCGGCCCGACGGCTCCCACCAGGGCAGGAAAGTTGAGCCCTGTACCGCATCCCAGCTCCACCACCGTGGCGCCGGGCCGAAGCTTCAGGGATCTCACGGTCTCGACTCTGTGGCGGGGCACATTGATGCCGACCAGTGGATAGAGGGACACCCACCGGTCGTAGGACGGCGCGCGGTCTTGATAGATTCGCCGGAGCTCAGCCTTCGAGAACATCTTCGGTCCACCTCCTTTTCCGGATCACGGCCCGCTCCTGCGAGACAGGAGCGGGCGGAGAAGGAGCGAGGAGTTCTGTGATCAGTGGCAGCATCCGCCCCCCCCTCGGCGGCGAGGGCCGCGACTCGAATCGGCCGCCTTCCGACGAAGGCTGAAGAGGATGAATCCGGCAAAAACCACCAGCATCCCAAACGAGAGAATCGTACCTCCGTCCATCATGTCTCCTTTGTCCCCCGTTTCTCCGAGTCCCCCGGTGACCCTCGCGTATTGAGACCCTATTCAGAATCACCTTCCCCATGACAGGGGGCTCTAACATGAGCCCACCCATTCCACCGTTCCGGCCCATCACCGCCGTCGGTGGCGGTCCGACCCTCCTTCTATCATGCTATCATGCCCTCGGGTAGTGAACGAGCGGTGAACCGAGGATGAATCGTTCTTCATCAGGAGGCATGCTCGATCTTCTTCACTTCCTCCCGACTCTCATGGGCACACGGGCCACAATCCCGCCAGGCCTGGGAGGAGCATAAGGACCCCCTGCCGGCGCGGGGGCCTATGCGGACCATTGACTAGGCATGGTGCCCGGTAGCTCGTCCATGACCCGGGGTCGGGCTACCCACGATCCTCGTGATCCCTTGGCCAGAGCCCGAGCACCGGAGGGGATCAGCTGCAATCGTGAACATACCATGAAGGCAAGATGAAGGTCTCTTCACATGTCTTGAACAGCCTTCTGGACCGCACTAGCCTTTGAGTAGACCCCCCCCAGGGGGGGAGGGTCATGAATGGAGGGATACGGTATGGCCGACCAGAGCACAGAGGACATCATGCGACGCCTCAAGAGCGTCGAGGGGCACGTTCGAGGAATCGGACGAATGCTCGAAGAGGGTGCCTACTGCGTGGACGTGGTGAACCAGATCGTGGCCGTCCAGCGTGCCCTCAAGAAGGTGAGCACGCTCGTGCTCGACCGCCACCTGCACTCGTGCGTGACCCGCGCCATCCAGGGCGAAGATGCTCAGTCCAGGGAACGAGTCCTGGAGGAGCTCCTGGAAGTATTCGAAGCGAACGGAAGGGCATAGGACCAACCGACTCCAAGGGAGGAAACGATGACTACGAAGACAGTAACTGTACCCAACATCAGCTGTGGCCATTGCGTGATGACCATCGAGCGTGAGGTGGGAGAGCTCGCCGGCGTGGCGAGTGTGAAGGCGGAACAGAATTCGAAGCAGGTAACGGTCTCCTGGAACCCCGATGCCACAGACTGGACGGCCATCGAGGACCTCCTGAAGGAGATCAACTACCCACCCGCCGCGTAAAGATGTGGGTTGTGCGGACACAGAGAACCAGGAACAGGAACGAGCAGGAATAGAGAGGGGAGGAGCCCCGTGGCTGCGGACCGAGAACTGCTGATGCCGGTGACGGGAATGACATGCTCGAACTGCGCCGCCACCGTAGAGCGCACCCTGAAGAAGACCGAGGGGGTAACGGAGGCGTCGGTGAACTTTGCGTCCGAACGAGCCACGGTCCGCTTCGATCCCACCCAGATCCGTGAAGAGAAGCTCCTGGAACGCGTGGAGCAGGCAGGCTACGGGGTGGCGACGCAGCGCTTCGAGCTGCCGATCACGGGCATGACATGCGCGAACTGTGCCGCCACCATCGAGCGGACCCTCCAGTCTCGGGTCCCCGGGGTCGTGTCCGCCACCGTGAATCTCGCGACGGAGAAGGCCGTTGTGCAGGTCGTGGCGGGAGCCACCGGATGGAGAGAGCTGGCTCGGGCCATCGAGGACGCGGGCTACGGGGTGGTGGAGGCAGCTCCGGAGGAGATGGAGGACGCAGAGGCGGCGGCCCGGCGCGCCGAGATCGTCGACCAGACGCGGAAGTTCTGGGTCGGTGTGGCCTTCGCCCTACCCCTCTTCGGGCTGAGCATGCTCCGGGACTTCGGAGTGCTGGGCGCGTGGGCGCACGCGAGTTGGGTGAACTGGCTCATGCTCGCGCTGGCGACGCCGGTGCAGTTCTACGTGGGCTGGGATTACTACGTGGGTGGTTGGAAGTCGCTGAAGAACGCCTCCGCCAACATGGACGTCCTCGTCGCCATGGGATCCTCCGTGGCCTACGTCTATTCCATCGTGGTGACGGTCGCCTTGATGCTCGGAACCACGGCTGCAGGCGAGCACGTCTACTTCGAGACGGCGGCCCTGATCATCACCCTCATCAAGCTCGGCAAGCTCCTGGAGGTGAAGGCCAAGGGCGAGACGAGCGCCGCCATCAAAGAGCTGATGGGGCTCCAGCCCAAGACGGCGCGGGTGATCCGGGAGGGCGTGGAGGCGGACGTGCCCATCGAGCAGGTGGACCTGGACGACCTGGTTCTTGTGCGCCCCGGAGAGCGCATCCCCGTGGACGGCGTGGTGGCCGAGGGTCGATCCGCGGTGGACGAGAGCATGCTCACGGGTGAGAGCATGCCTGTGGAGAAGGCCCCCGGCGACGAGGTCGTAGGCGCCACCATCAACAGGGAAGGGGCCCTCCGCTTCCGGGCCACGAAGGTCGGGGCCGAGACGGCTCTGGCACAGATCGTCCGCCTGGTACAGGAGGCCCAGGGCAGCAAGGCTCCCATCCAGCGCGTGGCGGACCAGGTTTCGGCGATCTTCGTGCCGGTGGTGATCGGCCTGGCAGTGGTGACCTTCCTCGTCTGGTGGTTGGGCGTGGACGTGGGCTTCACACCGGCCCTCATCCGGCTGGTGGCCGTGCTGGTCATCGCGTGCCCGTGCGCTCTCGGTCTCGCCACTCCCACAGCCGTGATGGTCGGTACGGGAAAGGGGGCGAAGATGGGGGTGCTCTTCCGAAGCGCCGCCGCTCTTGAGCGGGCACACAAGCTCCAGGTGGTGGTTGTGGACAAGACCGGGACGGTGACGAGGGGTGAGCCTGCGGTGCGGGAGGTTCTGGCGCGGGTTCCGGCGGCGGTGTCTGGCGGGGCCGGTGAGGAGTCCGAGCGATGGGTCCTCCGGCTGGCGGCATCGGCGGAGCGCCGGAGCGAGCATCCTCTCGCCGAGGCCGTCGTGCGGGAGGCGGAAGCGCGTGGCATCTCCCTCGGCCAGCCCGACGCGTTTCTGGCCGTCCCGGGTCGCGGTGTGACGGCCACGGTGGAGGGCTACGACGTGGTGATCGG
>JASFRP010000038.1:0-11212 GCA_050114895.1 Gemmatimonadota bacterium | reverse complement strand
GGATCTGTTGATCCCCTGTCGGCGCTGGAGCAGGAGGAGAGGAGCCAGAAGCTCCTGCTGGCTCTGGCGGCCTTGTCCCCCCGCCAGCGTGAGATCCTGCACCTGGTCTTCTACCAGGATCTCACCATCGAAGAGGGAGCCGAGGTGATGGGGGTGTCGCTGGGCTCGGCCCGCACTCACTACCAGAGGGGGAAGGAGCGGCTCCGCCGACTCCTCCGCCAGGATCGTACAAATGACCAATCAGCCATCGGATCCTGACCTCAGAGAGCTCTTCCAGGAGCTTCGAGCCAGAGACGAGAGAAAGGTGCCGGAGTTCCGGGAGATGGTGGCCGAGGCCCGGCAGGAGGCGCTGGCGGGAAAAACCGGCGAAGACGTGGACTGGGACCGGGGCCGTCGGATTCGTCGCCGAGTCGCGTGGGGAGGGTCCCTTCTGGCGGCAGCGGCCGCTGCCATGGTCCTCCTCCTGCCCGGTCGGGGGACATCCGAGGCGGAGTTCGAGAGGGCGGTCCGGTCCTATTCCGCCAGCTCCGCGGGCGGGGCCTGGCGCTCTCCCACCGATGCCCTCCTGGACCTCCCGGGTTCTGAGGTCCTAACCACGCTACCCCGGGTGGGGGGCCGCCGGTGGCCGTCCCGCCCCGAGGGCGACCCTCGGACGAACCAACTTTGAGGAGCCGAAGATGAGGAGCCTGCCGCTGCCGTTCGTCCTTCTTCTCCTGGCCCTCTGGCCTGGAGTCCTGGGGGCTCAGGTCGAGGAGGAGCCGGACCCATTCTCTGAGGTGCTCTTCACGCCCGAGGAGATCATGGAGCATGGCCGGGCCATCGGCCTCAATGACGAGCAACGCGATGCCATCACCCGCCTCATCGAGGAGCTCCAGGGGCGGGCCGTCGCCCTTCAATGGCGCCTTCTGGACGAGACGGCATCGGTGAAGGAAGCCCTGGAGGGACCGAGGGTCGATCTGGACCGAGTCCTGGACCGGTTCGATCAGGCTCTGGACACGGAGATGGACATCAAGCGAGCGCACCTGGAGCTCCTGGTGCGCATCAAGAACGTCCTCACCCCGGCACAACAGGAGAGGTTGAGGGAGCTCCGGGACGGGGGACCTCGGGAGGGCGGGGGCACTCCCGGCGCGACGGAAGGCCCCGGAGGGACGGCAGGAAGCCCTCGGTAATAGGGGGAAGACTATTCAGGGGAAGGCCATTCATGAGAGCAGGAAGCTCGGGTGGGGCGGCCGAGGCGGAGGAAGAACGAACTCCAAGGAGTGGAGAAATGAACACACAGCGATGGAGAATGCTCCTGACGCTGGCGTTTGCGGTCTGGATCACCGCGGGCTGTGAGACCGGTACGGAGCCCAAGGACGGGCCGGCTTTCGATGCCGAGGCCGCCCTGGAGGACTACCAGGCCCTGGACGCCGTCCTGGGCTCCCCCACCATGGACGGCTTCAGGGCCCTGGCCCAGGGTGTGACCCTGGCCAGCTTCGGTGAAGAGGTGGGGTTCGCGGCCGGGGTGGCCTCTGAGCTCGACCTCCTTCGGCGGCCGTCCGGTCCACGGCCTTTCGCCGCGCGGCTCGCCAAGCTGGCGTCCGGCGCCGGGGGGGTGCGGTCCCTGAATCCCATCATCTCCTCGTTCCGCCGGGGGAAGACTTTCGTCTACGATCCTTCCCTGGGCCGGTACGTCATGGACCCGAACGCAGAGGGGGCTCCAGATACCGGCGTCCGCTTCCTCCTGTACGAGCCGGGGCTCGGAGGGAAGCCTGACACCGAAAGGGAGATCGGGTATGCCGATCTCATCGATGAGGGGGACGGAAGCCCGGAGGAGATCGCCCTCCGACTCATGGTGGTGAGGGACGAGGTCACGATCCTGGACTACCGGACGACGGTGGACATTCTCACGCGGGGCGGGAAGGTCACCGTGGACGGCTATCTGCAGGGAGAGTTCGACAGACTGGATTTCGACATCCAGGTCATGGGCGCATCCGACGAGGACGGCGATAGCGTCGACATCTCCTTCGAGATGGGCATCGCGACCCGAGACTTCCTCATCAGCGGCTCCGTCCGCGGAGTCGACGGAGATTCGGGGGAAGGTGGCGAGGTGAGCCTCCTGGTTCGGGCCGGCCGGGATTCCTTCTCCATCGAGGCGAGCGGGAGCGCGGATGACATCGAGGGCACGTTCCGTTTGAACGGGGAACTCTTCGCGACCGTAGTGGGGAACCCGGATTCTCCCACTATCAAGGGCCGCGACGGCGGCGACCTGACCTGGGCCGAGACCCTGGTTCTCCGACAGATCCTGGATTCGACGGAGGACGTCTTCGACCTCTTCGAGGACCTCATGGATCCGGTGGACGAGCTGGTGATCATCGCCCTGATCCTTTAGGGGAGAGCGGACGTGCGGCCATGGGAGCCCGGCGCCGAGGAGGCTCCGAGGCAGCCGCGATTCAACCGCTTCCAGGGTCTTTTTCTGTTGTGCGAAGAGGCAGGCCCGGGCAAGCTTTGAAAAGGTGAACGGTTACTCGAGAACGGAAGACGAAAATGGCGAAACCCCTCCGTTTCCCCACGATCCTGGCTGGGTCAGCCCTCCTGGCATCCCTCTTCTTCTTTGCCGGCCCCCTTTCGGGCCAGCGATCCACGACCCGGGGATTGCACCTGGCGTTCCACCTCGAGGGAGCCTCTCTCAAGGTGGAGGATGCGGACCCCGCCGGCGGAGGCGGAGCCGGCTTCAGGGTCGGGTATGGATTCAATCGGATCTTCACCCTCTACCTGGAAGCCGACGGCGTGGCGGCAGAGGCGGGGAACCCCGAGGTGTTCGCGGGAGACTGGACGCTGGGCCACGCGGAGATCGGGGCCCGCTTCCATTTCGCCAACAGCCTCCGGGCCTGGGTTCCCTATCTCGAGGTGGCCGTGGGAAGCCGGGCGGCCAAGGTGACGAACGTGGAAGCCGGAAACCAGGCATGGGAGGATGTGAATATCACCGGGGGCGCATTCAGCCTGGGAGGTGGGCTCTACGCCTACCTCACCGAGACCGTGGCCCTGGAAGTCGGGCTCAAGTTCTCCTCGGGACAGTTCACGAAGATCGACCTGGGTCCCCTCTCACTCGAGAACCTGGACATCGACGCTCAGTCCACGCGGTTCCAGGTCGGGATCGTCTGGTGGCCCTGAGGCACGACTGACGGGACGACGCAGGGCCCGGAAGGACGAAATCCGCCCCTCCGGGCCCTCTCCTATCCGGCGTCCCTGACGTCGGTGCAAGGCAACGGAACGCGGCCCTACCCTTCGGGACTTCCTCCTCCCTCTCCGCCTTCCAGTGTCTCGAGCACCTGCTCCCAACGGAACTTCTCGCCTATCCCTCTGACGTAGTAGTCCATCCAGGCCATCTCCGCCACGGCCTTGACCAGCCGGTTCCGGGGATCCGGAATTCCGTGGCTCCGGCCCGGATACATGAAGAGCTCCGTTGGGACCCCCAGCTTCTTGAGCGCCATGTGGAGCTCCACGGATTGGGGGCTCGGGACCCGGGGGTCCCCTTCCACGACGTGGATCATGGTGGGCGTCTTGGCGTTCATGATGTACTTCAAGGGGGACTGGTCCCAGTAGGTGTCGAAGTCCTGGTAGAGGAATCCGTCCCCCACGTAGAACTGCCGGTTCCGCTGGACGTCGCTCTGGGCATACATGCTGATCCAGTTCATGGTACCGGCCCCTGAGCTGATGGCCTTGAACCGGTCGGTATGGGTGAGTATCCAGTTGGACCAGTGACCCCCGGCGCTCCACCCCAGCGCACCCATCCGGTCAGGATCGACGATCCCCTGGTCAATGAGATGGTCCACCCCGGTCATGATGTCGTCGAACCCCAGGGTGAAGTAATCCCCCACGATGTCCGTGCGGTGGGCGTTCCCGTAATTCGTGGACCCGCGGTAGTTCGGCTTCAACACTGCGTAGCCGGCCCCGGCGAAGACCTGGGCGTTGTACCCCCCGTTGAACCTGAGGACGTCAGCCGACGCCGGGCCGCCGTGGATGGCCACGATGAGGGGATACCGGGTGCCCTCCTGGTACCCCACCGGGTAGACCAGGACGCCTCCTACGGTCTTCCCGTCGGTAGAAGTCCACTCCACCTCCACTTCCCGGCCCAGGGCCATCTCCCGGACTTCGGGGCTCACGTCCACGAGTTGGATCCACGCCTCCCGGTCCGTCACCCTTTCGAGCTCCGACACCGTGAAAACGGTGGAAGGCGTCCGGGGATCGGAGTAGCTGATGAGTATGACGCCGGTGTCCTCGTCGCGGTCCACCGAGAGAGCCGCCCGCTCGTGGGTGATCTGCCGGACTTCGTCGTTCCGGACGTCCAGGGCGAACAGCTGGCTGGTGACCTTGATCCCTGCGTTGAAGTAGATGGTGTTTCCGTCCTCGGACCAGAATCCGCCACGAGCGCTCCCGTCGAAGTCCGTACCCAGCTTCCGGAACTCCCCTCCCCGGTCGGCGACTTCCCGGATGTAGATCCGGTTCTCCGTCATGGTGTATCGAGTCATGTCGTCGGGGGCGGAGAAGACAACCCACCGGGAGTCGGGAGAGAATTCCAGCCCGCCCTCCCCCACCTCGTAATTGTCCGTGAGGCGCTCGATCTGCCCCGTGGCGACCTCCAGGAGGAAGAGGTCGGAGTAGAGTCCGGCGCCGGTGATGTTCCGCTCGTACCGCTTGGACGAGCCACCCGTGAACCCGACCCACTTCCCGTCGTCGGAGATGGTGAAGTTGGTGACGTCCACCTCGGGGTCGTCAGTAAGTTGGGTGGGATCCCTCGCACCCGGCTCCAGAACCCAGAGGTTGGACAGGGGGGTCACCATGTTCTTGATGTCCACGGTGAACCCCTTCTCCCTCCTCTCCTTGTCGGCCTCGTCGAAGGAGTCGGCCCGGATGAAGTAGATGCGCCTGGAATCCGGGGCCCATTCCCACCGGTCAACCCCCGCCTCCCCGTCGGTGAGCTTCTCGGGCTCCGCCTCCGTGAGCTCCTCCACGGGCATCCGATAGAGCTGGGCCTGCCCCGATGGCCCACTCCGAAAGGCAAGCCATCTTCCGTCCGGGCTGAGATCGAAGTTGGCCACCCCTTCACGCATGTCGGTGATCTTGCGGGCTTCTCCGCCATCCGTCCGCATGAGGTAGAGCTGGTTGCCGCGACTGGAGCCGTCGGCGTCACGGTTCGATGTGAAGAGGAAGAAGGTGCCGTCAGGTCCCCAGGCCGGAGACCCTTCGTTGGCATCCTCCGTGAAGGTGAGCTGACGATGGGAGCCGTACCCTTCTCTCATGGACACCAGGTGGATGTCGGTCTGGGAGTCCTCCTCCTCCCAATCGGGAGTGCTGACGGTATAGAGCATCCATTCCCCATCTGGGCTCACGGCGAAGGACCCGGCCCGCTTGAAGAGCTGCACGTCCATAAAGGTCATGGGCCGGTCCCCGTCCTGGGCAAGAAGCGCCGGAGGGGCCAGAAGGGGGAGAAGGGCCACGCCCAGGACCAGGGCGGGGAGAAATCTGCAGCTGAGATAGGGTCGTCGGTGCATTGGTGCCTTCCTATTGGGGTGTTGCGGGAGGGAGAATGGAGAGCATGGATACCGGGGGGCGGGTGCCGGGAAGGCACCCTCGGGTCATCCCCCTCCCTCCATCCATTCAACGATCCCCGCGTCGATGAACTGCCCGCCATCGGTCTGACGCACGTGGAGGGCAACAAGGTTGAGCCCCTCCCGGAGGAGGGCTGCAGCGTCCCGGTCCATGGACTCCAGGCGGTACCCGGTGGTGTAGCCCTCCAGGGACGCGATGCGCACGCCGTTCAGATAGATCTCGGCGTCCTCGTCGTGGTGAATGCGAAGGTAGAGGGACGCTCCCTGGAGTCTGCTGAGCGCCAGGGAGTCCAGCCGGAAGCTCCGCCGCAGCCAGAGATCCGAGGACTCCCAGGGGGTGCCCACCCGCGCCCCAGGGGTGCGGTTCGTCCCGAACCCGCCGGGGCCTTCCCGCCAGTTGGACGCATCATACTCCACCCCAAACCACCCCACTCCCGGATCCTCCTCCGTAAACGACCAGCGCTGTCCCACCTCCCGGGACGTAGGTAGAACCTCCCTCAGCCGCGGGGGCGGAGCGTAGACGGATCGGTTCATTTCGGCTGAGGCCTCCGACAGCTTCACGACTCTCCGGTCGTAGGTCATCATCCCGTTGACCTCCACCTCCACGTCCGTGGTCTGAGTATAGACCGCGGCCGCGAGGCCCTCGCCAATGAGAGGCCGAAGCTGGAGAATGAGATCCTGGTATGCCCGGTTGAGATCCTCAAGGTTCTCGAACGACCGATACCCCCAGTTCTCCTCCTCCACCCAGGTGTGGCCGGGAAGAGGGAGCCCCAACCCCCCGAACTCGCCCAGGACCGCCACCCGGAGCTCGGGGAAAAGGGGCTCACCGGCCTCGGAAACCCCCGCGGCGGTAGCGAACCGGCCAAGGTCCTCAGAATCCGGGGCGCCGGGGCCGGGATAGCGGTGAACGTCCAGGACATCCCCACCACCCTCATCCGTCCAGCCACTCGCAGGGTCCACCATGCGGGAAGGGTCGTGGCTCTTCAGCCAACTCGCGTAACGCTCCGTCTCGTGCTGGCCCCATCCTTCGTTGAAGGGCACCCACATCACGATGGACGGGTGGTTTTCCAGCGCAGTGACCACCCGCTCCAGCTCCAGCGCGAACTCCTCCCTGGCCTGCGACGTTTCGTTGTCACCCGAGGGCATGTCCTGCCAGACCAGGATTCCCTCCCGATCCGCGTGGTAGTACCAGCGGGCCGGCTCCACCTTCACGTGTTTCCGGATGAGGTTGAAGCCCATTTCCCTGGATTTCACGATATCCTCCAGCAGGGCTTCGTCGCTGGGGGCCGAGTACAGCCCATCCGGCCACCACCCCTGGTCCAGCAGGCCCAGCAGAAAGGCAGGCTCCCCGTTCAGGAAGAGCCGGGGATACCCCTGGGCGTCGGTGCCCACCTCCACCGAGCGCATCCCGAAGTAGCTCGAGACCTGATCCCCCTCGGCAGGCACCGGTCCGAGGGGTCCGCCAGCACTCGGACCGCCGGTGCTGGTCGGGAGTGGGTCCCCGGGGGCCGAGAGGGAGACCCTGAGATCGTAGAGGAACGGATCGTCGGGAGACCATGGCCGGGGATCGGGGATCGGCAGGCTGAGGATCTCCCCGGGGCGGCCCGAGGTTCGGGAGATCACGGTCCCGTCCTGGAGCGCCGCCACCGTCACTATGGGTTCGGGGCCGTCCCCCAGGACCTCGACTCTCACCGTCGCCCTTTCACCCGGAAGATCCGGGACGACGGCCAGCCTCTTCACGTAGGTTCCAGGAACCGGCTCCAGCCAGACCGTCTGCCAGATTCCGGTCACCGCCGTGTACCAGATCCCGTGTGGATCCAGCACCTGCTTGCCCCGGGGCTGATCCCCATCGTCGGTGGGATCCCACACCGCCACCGTCAGCACCTGCTCCTCCGCGTCCAGGAGGGCCTCGGTGATGTCGAAGGTGAAAGGGTCATACCCCCCCCGGTGAGACCCCAGGAGCCGCCCGTTCAGGAAGACCTCCGCCTCCCAATCCACCGCTCCGAAATGCAGAAGCCACCGCGTACCCTCCACCTCTTCGGTCCCCCCCCGGGAGAGACCAGGCAGGGAGAAGGTCCGGCGGTACCAGACCCGTTGGGAGGGTAGAACCGCCTCGCCGACTCCGCTCAGGGTGGACTCGACGGGGAACGGCACCAGGATGCGGTCCGGAAAGTCCGTCGGCGCCGTCCCGGAGTCCGGAATGACGGCCAGCTCCCACAGCCCGTTGAGGTTGATCCAATCCTCTCGGGCCATCTGTGGGCGGGGGTACTCGGAGAGGGGTGCCTCCGGCGTCACCCGCTCCCCCCAGCGGGTCATCAGGCCCGGACCCGGGGCCCATTCATGCCCCACCGGCACAGGGTTTTCCGGCCCGCGGGGAACGCACCCGGCGAGTGGTCCAGAGAGAGCCAGCAGTAGACTCAGCAGTGAGGGGCGCCAGTGGTGCCTCTTCCTTGACATGACCCGAGTTCCTTTGTTGGGAGCCCCTCCGGAGCGGGGTGCACCGGTCAACGAGGAGACTACCGAAAGACCCTGATCTCCGCCAATCCCGACGAAAAGGGCGTCGCGTGACGAAGAACCACTCTGAGGCGTTCCGTTTCGACGGGCTCGAACTCCACCCGGTTCATGGCCCAGGCGAGGGGCCGCCGCGGGTCCCGTCGTTCCCCCTGGACCTCTTCCCAGCTCGAGCCGGTCCAATACTCCACACGATAGGCCTCGGGGGCCGCCACCCCTCCACCGTCGCCGAAAATGAAGAGATCGACGCGGCTTATCTCCTCCCGGCGACCCAGCTCCACCTCCAGCCAATCCTCCCGGTTGGTGGAGCCGTACGCGGTCCATCGGTTGCGGGAGTATCGGTTGAGGGTCATGCGGCCGTCCACTGCCTCCCAGGGGGAGTCACCCCGGTAGGTATATGAAGCCGAGGCCCGGGGAACGCCCTCCCGACTTCGATTCAGGGCGAGGTTCGCAACAGGCCCGGTGGGCTCTTCCGTATGAGGGAGGCCGGGCCCCCACGCCTCCACTTCCGTCAGGCCTGTCGTGAACCCCTCCCGAGGGTGGAAAACCACGCGGATCCTGCTGGTCCTGATCTCCGGGAAGGTGACGGTATTGGCCCGGCGTCCCGCAGGCTCTTCCGGGTCCCGGGCCTGGCCTCGGACCTCCGTCCAACCCTCCCCATCCCACTGCTGGAGCTGGTAGCTGACAGGGGGAAGCGCCGGGAGCCCCGCCAGCTCCGTGGAGGATCCCGTCACCAGGGGGTACCCTGCCCTCTCCTCCTCCCCCACGGCTTCGACGGAGGGGCCGTTCATGTCGTCCAGGAAATAGAGGGTCACCTCCCTGAGGGGTCGATCCACGCCGAAGTCCACCTGGAGCCACGGAGGCTCGGGGCCGATCCCGCCGGTGCCCCGGCGGTCAACGGAGCCGCTCTCCCTTCCAGGGAACGCAGCGGCCTGGGGCGAGCCTTCACCTCCTTCCCACCCCACACCCGCAACCCAACGGTTCGGAGGGGACCGGTGGTACCACCGGCTTCCGTCCACTGCATAGAAGGGAGGAAAGAGGGGGTGGCTGGAGGAGGCCGAGGCGAAGGGGAAGTGGGAGCCCTCGTTGTTCACCGCGTAGTTGTTCCTTCGAGGGGGAACCGTTCCGAGGAGGGGTGCAGGAATCGCTACGCGAATGGGTCCGAGATCCCTCACGCGGGCCACCTCTCTGCCATCGACGTAGACGGCAAGCCCCGCACCGGACCGGTACCGGGACCCATCCCGGTCCCAGTGGATATCCAGGGCATGCCCGTGATACTCCACCCCCTCCAGGGCGAAGAAGTCCCAGGCGTCCGGGGCCAGCGGATTCACCACCAGGGTATCATCGGCCCGGGGACGGAGCCCCACCAGACCCGAGATCACCAGGTCCACGAATCCCGAGTGGAAGTAGTGCTCGGAGTGGTAGAAGGTGTTGTGCCCGGTCCAGGACCCGGTGAAGGGATCCACCGCCTCGGCGACATAAGGTCTGCCGTTCATCCGTTGACTGGCGGAATAGGTCCGGAGAAGACGGAAGTAGTCCTCTCTGGTCACGATCTCCTGATCGTAGTTGTTCAGGAGGTTGGCCATGGCCGCCAGCGTCTGCGTGGTGGCGTACGGCCACGCGTTTCCGCTCCATACACAACAGCGGGGAGAGACGAAGAACTGGGGATCGCCCTGCTCCACACCCGTGGGTCCGAAGGGAGCCCAGAAATACTCCGGGTCCATGAGGAACCGCCAGGCTCCCTCGTACCCTGGGTCCGGGAGGTTGAACTGCCAGGGCACATACCCCAGAAGTTCTCGGCCGTGGGGGTCCCCGGCGTACGGACCCGTCTGGTAGGTGAGGCTCTTGGCCTCGATCCCGTCCTTTTCGTCGGTGGCGAACTGGTGGAAGAAAAACTCCCGCTCCGGGTCCCAGAGCTCTTCCTGCACCCTGGCCTTCAGCGCCTGGGCTCGCGCTTCGTAGCTCCTGGCCTTCTCTTCTTCTCCGAAAAGCGCAGCCGCCTGGGCCAGAGCCCTCATGTCGGCGAAGAGGTAGGAGTTCAGCGTGGGACGGTACCCTTCGGCACCGCCGAACTCGTCGTCGGTCAGGCGGGAGTTGATGTTGGTCTCCATGCCGTCCCACGCCCCCACCCACCGGTACATCCCGTGCTCCCCGTCCCAGCGCTCCGCGGTCCATCCGGCCACCTGTTCTTCCATGTGGGGATAGACCGCCCGGAGGACGGTGGAGTCCCCGGTGACCAGGTAGGTGGCCCACATGGCGTCTCCGTACCAGTTGGAATAGCTCCGGGGCTCGGCTCCCGGGGTCTCGAACCAGTAGCGGCCGAAATCTTCGACGATCCGCCGGTCCTTCAGCCAGCGGATCTCGTACGCCTGGTGCCCCAGCGGGCATGAGATGGAACCGTAGCGCCCGGACCAGTAGGGCCGGTCGATGAACTCCGTGAAGGTGTACCCCGTCGCCGGGGCGCCGTAGACCAGGTGCTTCGTCACCACCTCCCACCGGTAGTAGTAGGTGGCGTCCAGCTCCGGGTCCGGGGACTCGAAGAAGGGGATCTTCTCCGCGTACCAGTCCCAGTCCCGGTTGTCCCACCAGTCCTGCCGCCCCAGGAGGGCGGACCGATCCAGGACGGGCGGAGCCTCGGACCCACAGGAGAGGAGGACCGGTGCAGCCAGGAGGGCCAGGATGGCCAGGGAACGGGTCAGCAAGCGTCTCATTCGGCGAGAGGGTTGGAGCCTCTGGGGGAACCTCCTCAGTCCGGGGAGGAGCGCGCGGTCACCTCCTGGGAATGATGGGAAGGGTGACGTGGGACGGATACGCCGCGTCGTGGAAGACCCGCTGACGGGCCGACACGAACACCGTGTCCCGTTCGTTGTCCCCTCCAGTGTTCAGATTTCGGTCATACTTGGGGAAAGCAGCTGAAGAGACAGCGACCCGGAGGCTGTGGCCGGGAGGGATCACCATCCCCGTGAACCACATGTCCATGTCGTACCGATACACCCGGTTCGGCTCCAGAAGGGTAGGCTCGTCGAACCCGTTTCGGAACCGGGCACGCGCCACTCCTTCCTGTATGCGTTCCGCCCTTCCATCGGGGTATACGTTCAGAAACATGACGA
>JASFRP010000037.1:0-11315 GCA_050114895.1 Gemmatimonadota bacterium | reverse complement strand
ATCCTGGCCTGGTCCTTTGGGAGGCTCAGTTCGGGGACTTCGTGAACGTCGCCCAGGTCATGATCGATCAGTTCATCGCCTCCGGTGGCGCGAAGTGGGGCCAGCACACCCGCCTGACGCTCCTCCTTCCCCACGGCCACGAAGGCCAGGGCCCCGAGCACACCTCGGCCCGTCTCGAGCGGTTCCTTCAGCTCTCCGCCGAAGACAACATGCGGGTGGCGTACGCCACGACTCCGGCCCAGTACTTCCACCTTCTCCGGAGGCAGGCCCTCTCTCCGGAGGCGCGACCGCTGGTCGTCATGACCCCCAAGAGTCTCCTGAGGCATCCGCGAGCGACCTCCGCCCTGTCGGATCTGGCGGAAGGGGAATTCTATCCCATCCTGGGAGACCCGGCCGCAGACGCCCGATACAACGAGATCACCCGGTTGGTCCTGTGCAGTGGGAAGATCTACTACGATCTGGAAACGCATCCGGCACGGGAGGCGCAGACACAGGTGGCCCTCGGTCGAGTGGAGGAGCTCTATCCGTTTCCCGGCGGTGCTCTCGAGGCTCTCGTTGGCTCCTTCCCGCAGTTGGATGAGATCGTCTGGGTCCAGGAAGAGCCGATGAACCAGGGTGCTCTCTCCTACATCGGGCCCCGGCTCCGGGCAGTGGTTCCACGGAAGATCCCCCTCCGCCACGTGGCACGCCCGAATCGATCCAGCCCGGCCGAGGGGAAGAACCGGGATCATCTCCGCGAACAGAAGCGGATCGTGGAGGAAGCCCTCGGTTGGAATGGGGATTAGGCAGAGACCGGCAGCAGAGGTGGGTTGAATTCCGGGCGGTGCAGGGAGTCTCTTCCGGTCCCGCGTAGGGGTCTTTCCATTCTACCTCAGTCCTTCAGGATCCTCTCGGGAGGGTCGTCCAGGTCCTCGAATTGCCCACGTTTGACGGCAATCACGAAGAGGATCGCGAAGACGGCGCCCAGGGCCACGGCGATGGGTAGAAGAAAGAAAATGGCATCCATTTCAATCACCTTCTTCCGGAGCCTGGTGCGGGAATCCCGGCATGCCGTGTCTCCACGGCCACAGCTCGCTCCACCCGGGACGCCCCCAAGATCACCATACCGCTGGAAAGGGGCATGAGGATCGCCGCAACCAGTGGGTTCACCAGCCCCGCGGCCGCGACCGTGACGGCTCCCAGGTTGTACACGATGGATCGTAGCTGGTTCTGACGGATGGATCGTTTGGCGGCGTTCGCGGCAGAGAACCCGGCC
Source organism: Gemmatimonadota bacterium (assembly GCA_050114895.1). Classification (GTDB taxonomy): domain Bacteria; phylum Gemmatimonadota; class Gemmatimonadetes; order Longimicrobiales; family Gaopeijiaceae; genus JASFRP01. The sequence goes on along the minus strand of JASFRP010000037.1, from coordinate 10,060 downwards.
AGGAGGGGCCGCAGCGAAGGAACTGAGATCACCCCGTCGGCAACCAGGATGCTGCTGGCCGCCCCCGTCCCCATGGCCACGCCCACGTTCGCCCTGGCAAGCCCGGGGCCATCATTGACCCCGTCCCCGGCGAAGAGGACCGTCCGCCCCTCATCCTGCCGTGCCTTGATCCAGTCGGCCTTCATGGCGGGGGTGAATGCGGCCTGATACTCCAGGATTCCGGCCTCCGTCGCCATCCGGGCGGCGATTCCCTCCACGTCGCCTGTGATGAGCACTACCTCCCGGCCACCCCCGGCCATGATCCCTTCCACGGCGCTCCTGGAGTCGGCCCTCACCCGGTCTCCCAGGAGGATGGTCCAGACCTCGCCGGACTTGCCTCTCAGCACGACCTTGCCTGGGCCACCGCTCCTGACCTCCCACTCCCGCCCGTCCACCTTCCCGCTGATTCCGAACCCAGCTTCCTCCCTGACCTCCTCGGCTTCCGGCAGGGGAATGCCGCCATCCACGGCAGCCCGGGTTATGGCCCGTCCGATGGGATGACTGCTGAACCGCTCCAACCCGCTGGCGATTCGCAAGGCCTGCGGATCCGATGCCACCACCTCCAGGTCTCCGGCGGTGACGGTCCCGGTCTTGTCCAGAGCCACTACGTCCACCGAACCCATTTCCAGCAGCGCATCTCCGGAGCGAAAGAGAAGGCCTCGGCGCGCCGAGGCCCCGAGCCCCGCCGCCGCTGCCAGCGGCCGGGAAAGGGCCAGAGCACAAGGGCACGCCACCACGAGGACCGCCACAGAGGTCAAGAGCGCCTTTTCCATTCCCACGGCCAGGTACCAACCCGCGAAGGTGGCGACAGCCACCGTCAGCGTGGCACCGGTGAACCAGGGTGCGATGCGGTCCGTGAAGACGGGCTTTACCCCCCTGTCCGCCGACAGCCGGAGCTGGTGGGCCATCTGCTGGAGCACCGTTTCCCGACCCACGGCCGTCACCCGAACCGTCAGGAACCCCTCCATCAGGACCGACCCTGCCACCACCCGACTCTCCGGTCCGACCTCCACGGGCTCGGCCTCACCCGTCAGCAGGGCCATCCGGACGCTCCCCCTTCCGGCGGTAACGATCCCATCGGCGGCCAGCTCTTCCCCCGACGCCACGTCCATGAGGTCTCCGGGAACCAGCTCTTCCGCCGTGACCACTTCCACGGCGGTCCCCACCCGCCTTCTGCCGGTGGCCGGGGCCGTGGCAGCCAGGGCCGTTGCCGCCTCCGCTGCCCTTCGACGCCCCCGGGACTCAAGGACCCGCCCGGCGAGCAGGAGTGTCACGAGCATTCCCATGGAATCCAGGTAAGTGTCCCCACTCCCCCTCACCGTGACTACAGCGGCGTGGACGAAGAGGACACTCACACCCAGGGCGATGGGTAGGTCCATGTGGAGCACTCGGTGCCGAAGCCCGCTGACGGCAGCCACAAAGAAGGGCTCGGCGCACCAGATGGCCACCGGGGCAGCCAGCGCCAGGCTGATCCACTGGAAGAGGGCTACGTACCGTGGGTGCATCCCACCCAGCCACCCGGTGTAAAGCGCCGCCGACAGCATCATGATGTTGGCGGCGGCGAAGGCCGACACGCCCAACCGCACCAGGAGGTCCGTGTCCGGCGCGCCCTCCTCCCCCAGGATACGTGGCCGGTATCCCAGGGTGCTGATTCGACCCGCCACCTCACTGAGCTTGAGCCTCTCCGGATCCCATCTCACCCTCGCCCGGCCCGTGGCATAGCTCAGGGTGACCTCCTCCACCCCTTCTGTCCGCTGGAGGACGTTCTCCGTGACCCACACGCAGGACGCGCAGCGGAGCCCGTCCACCTGAAGACGGATCTCCGCCATCCCGTCCTCCCTCACCGCCAGGGGAACGGCGTCCCAATCCCCGCCCCCCCCCTCGGGCCGTGGGGGAAAAGCCTCTCTCTGCAGATAATAGGAATCGAGGCCGGCACTCCTGATGATGGCAGCGGCCATCTCACACCCGGAACAGCAGAAGACGTCCTCGGACCCTTCCACGGGGGTCCCACAGTGGGGACAGCGGGAAATTCGAGGCGGTGCCTCGGCCTCCACCGGAACGTTACCGCTCTTCCGTGATGTACGAGGGGACAACCTGGTCGGCCCCCTTCACCGCGATGTAGATGAAGATCCCGTTCACCAGAAGCACCACCAGGAGCCCTGCAGTGATGAGCATGGGCCAGACGCGGCTGTTCCAGGTGCTCTCCGTCATGATTCCCCCTCTCCCACGGCTGCACCGGACTTGAAAGTCGTCGGCACCCCGAGCTCCCCATCGGACGATGTCACTCGAACCTCAATGGGGATGGTCCGCTTCAACTCCCCGCTCAGAGGTAATCGTATCACGAGGGGGAAGGTACGACTCTCGTTCGAGGAGAGAGAGACGTCCCGAAAGAGCACTTCGGCATTGGGCAGCCCCTCGACGGATAGGGAGTAGACGACGGGAGCGTTCCCGGGGTCGTTGTTGGTGATCTTCAGGAGGTATGTGTTCCGGACGAACCCGTCGGGGTCCAGGGTGAACAGGGACCCGGGCACTCGGTTCACGGTGACCTCGAACGGTACACGCTCCGCCATCAGCACCCCCCCGAATACCACCAGTGAGGTGAGGAGCGCCCCGTATACGAAAGTCCGGGGACGCAAGCGCCTCACCGCCTTCCCCTCCGACTCGGCGAGGGAGGTGTATTCCACCAGCGTGCGGTGCCCCAGCTTGTCCATGACGCTCACGCAGGCGTCGATGCAGCGGGCGCACTGGATGCATTCGAGCTGGAAGCCGTCCCGGATGTCGATTCCCTGGGGGCACACCACCACACATTTGTTGCAGGCGATACATCGTCCTTCCGCCGCTGCGCCCTTCCCACCTCTCGGCTCTCCTCGCTTCGGGTCGTAACCGATGAGGAGAGTCTCGTCATCGGTGAGGGCGCTCTGAAAACGGGCGTAGGGGCAGAGGAAGTTGCAGAACTGTTCCCTGAACCAGGTGAAATCCCAATACCACAGGAAGGTGAAGACTCCCACGAAGCTGTAGGCCAACGCACCGGCCCGGAGGGTCCACAGCTCCCTGGCAGGAACGAAGAAGCTGACGATGGCCATGGCCAGGAGGAAGGCTACGGCAAGGAATGCGGTCCATTTCGCCGCCTTTCTCCACATCCGGTCGAAGGACCACCCCAGACCGTCGCGGCGCTTCCGTTGGATCCGGTCTCCCTCGATCCAGATTTCCAGGGGCCGGATCCACGTCTCCAGAAAGACGGTCTGGGGGCAAGCATACCCGCACCAGAGCCTCCCCCAGAGCGCCGTGAAGAAGAAGAGGGCGAAGGCCAGGAAGAGCATCAGGAGGAGCAGAAAGAAGCTGTCGGAAGCCGTATAGATACCCCCGAGCAGAAATACCCTTCTTGCCGGAATGTCGATGAGGAGAAGGGGATGGTCATCCACCGTGATCCACGGCGTTACGAAGAGGACCAGATGCAGGGCAAGGAAGGTCCAGCGACGAAGCGTCGTGAACCTCCCTGAAATGGACTGCGGATAGACCCACTCTCTCGTGCCCGAGAACCCCAACATGTATGTCTTCCGCCCTTCTCGCCGAAGGTCGTTTCAGCCCCGGAGCGTCTTCACCACCGACCCCTCAGGAACGGGAATCCCGGCCCTCCTCTGACCCCTCTGATGCCGCCTCCCCACTCCCCTCCGAATCACCGGAACTCTGGGTGATCTGATCCAGGGGAATCCCCAACGCCTCGGCGTTCTTGGCCAGTATGAATGCAGCCACGTGGTTGATCTGCTGGGCACCCAGGATCGGCCCCCACGGCGCCATGCCCTTCTCGGGCACACCCTCGGTGATGGTGTGGATCACCTCCTGGGGAGTATGCCCGTGAAGCCATTCGTCGTCCAGGAACGAGGGTCCGATCCCACCCTCCAGGGCCGCCCCGTGGCAAACGTAGCAGTAGGTGTTGAACACCTCCTCACCCGCCTGGATCGCCTCCGGCGTGAGGGCGAAGGTCACCTCTCCGGCGGCCTCCTCCGGCCACGCTTCCGCGGCAGCCGCCATCTCGGCCTGAAGGTGTCCTTCCTGGGACCGGTGGGCGATGAAATGGTAGTGGACCGTGTACCCGATGGCCCAGATGATGCACAACCAGAAGAGCCCCAGCCACCAATCCGGAAGCGGATTGTCGTACTCCTCTATGCCATCGGCCTCGTCGGCGTGCCCCAGCAGCCGATTGGTGTCCTTACTCACGTTTCCTCCCCATCGGTGAACGGCAGCAGGGCCGCCTCATCCATCATGGCTTTGTGCCTGGGGGTATAAGCCCACCACACCCATCCCAGGAAGCTGCACAGGAAGAAGACCGTCATGATTCCCAGGAGCCAACCGAGAGTCACGCTCTCCGCCGCGAGGCTCAGAACCGGGTTCATTCCCCACCCCCACTCTCGTTGGACAGATGCGCCTTCCCCTCACGACCCAACCGCTGGAGGTAGGCGATGAGTGCCACGATCTCCCGGTCGGGCCGGGTCTCGATTCCTGCCCCGGCGAGGCTCGCCGTGATCTGCTGTCCCTGGGTGGCCAGGCTTCCCGCCACCCCCTCCACATCGGAGCCGGAATAGGGCACGCCGGATTTCCGGAGGGCTCGCACCGAGGCTTGCACGTCCTCGGCATCCAGGGTGGCCTCCAGAAGCCAGGGATACGTGGGCATCACACTTCCGGGAGAGGTGCTTCTCGGGTCCCGCATGTGTTCGTAATGCCAGGCATCCGGGTATTTTTGGGATACCCGATGGAGGTCCGGGCCCATGCGCCGCGATCCCAGAAGGAAGGGACGGTCGTACTGGTACTCCGGAGCGCGGCTCCACTCTCCGTACCGGAGAATCTCCGCCCGCATCGGGCGCACCCACTGGGAGTGGCAGAGGTAGCAGCCTTCCCGTATGTAGATGTCACGTCCAGCAACCTCCAAAGGGGTGTACGGCGTCACCCAATCCGCCGTCTCCGGACCTGCGCCGGCGGTGTACATGGGAACGATCTCCACGATGCCCCCGACCAGAATGGCGACAGTGGTGGCCACTGCGAAGACGGCCCCCTTTCCTTCCAACACCCTGCGGTGGAAGGTACCGTACGCCGCCCCGGATTCCTGGCTCTTGCTCTCGGTCGTCATATTCGGCCTCCCCTCAAGCTGCCGGAACCGGGGACGGGGCCTCGACCGCGGCTACCCTCTCCGGACCCCTGATGGTCTTCACGACGTTGAAGAGGAACATCACCATCCCAGTGAGATAGAGCGTCCCACCCAGAACCCGCATCCAGTAGTAGGGCATGAGGCGGTGGACGATGTCCAGGAAGATGGGGTTGGCCAGCTGGCCGGATTCGTTCAGGGCCCGCCATTGGAGCCCCTCCATCAACCCCGCCACCCACATGGACACCGTGTAGAGCACGATGCCGATGGTGGCCAGCCAGAAGTGCTGGGTGGCCATCTTCGGGTGGGCCAGCTCCCGGTTCCAGAGGCGGGGGAGGAGCCAGTACAGGGTTCCGAAGGACATCATCCCCACCCACCCCAGGGCTCCCGAGTGCACGTGGCCGATGACCCAGTTGGTGAAGTGGGCCAGCCCGTTGACCGACCGTATGGACATCATCGGGCCCTCGAACGTGCTCATTCCGTAGAAAGATACCGCCACCACCATGAACTTCAGGATCGGATCCGTCCGGAGTCGATCCCAGGCGCCTCTCAGCGTCAGCAGCCCGTTCAGCATCCCTCCCCAGGAAGGGGCAAGGAGCATGATGCTGAATACCATTCCCAGTGTCTGGGCCCAGTCAGGCAGGGCAGAGTACAACAGGTGGTGGGGCCCTGCCCAGATGTAGAGGAAGACCAGGGCCCAGAAGTGGATGATGGAGAGGCGGTAGCTGTAGACCGGCCGCTCCGCGGCCCTGGGGAGGAAATAGTACATGAGCCCCAGGAAGGGCGTCGTGAGGAAGAAACCCACCGCGTTGTGCCCATACCACCATTGGACCAACCCGTCCGTGAGACCTGCGAAGACGGGGTACGACCGGGTGAGCGTAGCCGGGATGGCCAGGCTGTTCACGATGTGGAGCACTGCGATGGTGATGACGAAGGACATGTAGAACCAGATGGCCACGTAGAGGTGTTTCACCCTGCGCACCGCAATGGTCCCGAAGAAGTTCCACGCGAAGATCACCCACACGACCGCGATGGCCACGTCGATGGGCCAGATGAGCTCCGCATACTCCTTGGACTGGGTCAAGCCCAGGGGGAGAGTGATGGCAGCCGCTACGATGATGGCTTGCCACCCCCAGAAGTGGAGTTTGGAGAGCCAATCGCTGTACATCCTCGTCTTCAGCAGCCGCTGCATGGAGTAATAGATCCCCGTAAAGCAGACGTTTCCGGCAAAGGCGAAGATGACGGCGTTGGTATGGAGAGGGCGGAGCCGTCCGAAAGTGGTCCAGGGAAGCCCGAGGTTCGCGGGCCACCATGCGATCTGGAGGGCGATGATCACCCCCACCAACATGCCGACAACTCCCCACAGAACCGTCGCCCCGAAGAACAGCTTGACGATGTTGTCGTCGTAGGCCCGTGTCTCCACAGCCGTCGATTGGACCTGTGACATTGTTCTACCAGGTGAGAGGAGGAACGAAGATGCTAACGCTTCTTGTTTTATTCAGGCAGGAAAACTACTGGGTATGAAGGCATCCGGCGACCCCGGGAAGGACGCCTCTCCACGGCTGGAGGGAGGGGCCTCAGGGGGTCAAGCGCGATCCCGTCCCTGCATCCGGCTCGCCTCTTCCCGGACCCGGTTCTTGATGGCAGCCAGGATGGCTCCCATTCCCCGCAGGCGGAGAGGGGAAACCACCTCTTCCAGGCCCATTGTGGAGTAGAAGGTGGTGGGTACTTCCAGCACCGTGGAGTAGTGCTCCCCCGCCAGTCCCTCCAGAAGGATGCCGGCGAATCCCCTTACGGTGGGGGTTTCCGGCGGGCAGTCGAAGAAGAGATGGACGGTACCTGATTCGTCCACCCGTGTGTTGAGGAAGAAGGGGGATTGGCACTCGTGAACCCGCTGCATCCGGTCCGGCGCCTCCACCAGATCCGGTGGGAGGGGCGGGACCCGCTTCGCATACCGAAGCAGGGCTTGACCCTTCAACTCCCGTGGAGCGGACGCGAACCGGTCTATGATGAGCTGTAACTTCTCGGGGATTGCCATGTAGGGCCTCGATCCGATACCGGGTCAGGAACACCCCCATTGGTACTCACCAGCCTCCCCAGGGTTCTCGTGCGGACCCCGGCGGAGCCGCCCTCTCGGATCCCGGAGGCGGCTTCTCCGTCACCTCGGACCATGAAACAAACGCCCCTGACCCGTGTTTCATGGCTCTCATCCCCGACTCCGGAAAGAGGAGAAGGGGAGGATGGTACCTCGGATGCCGAAGGAGAAAGCTCCAATGTCCGCTCAACCCGATCCCCAAGAGAAGTTCCGAGCTTACGCCCACCCCGAGAAATTGGTCTCCACCGCATGGGTCGCGGAGAATCACAAGGATCCGTCCGTGGTGGTCGTGGAGTCCGACGAGGACGTCCTTCTCTACGATCTCGGCCATATTCCCGGCGCGGTGCGGATCGATTGGCATACGGATCTCAACGATCCCCTGGTGAGAGATTACGTCTCCGCCGAGGCGTTTGCCGGGCTCCTCTCCAGGAAGGGGATCCGCCGGGACCACACCGTCGTGTTCTATGGGGACAACTTCAACTGGTGGGCCGCCTACGCCCTCTGGGTCTTCGACCTCTTCGGCCACCCGGACACCCGTCTCATGGACGGCGGGCGTCAGAAGTGGCTGGCGGAGGAGAGGCCGTTCACGGGGGACATCCCCATCCGAGACCCGGTGGAGTATCCCGTCCCCGAAAGGAACGACGCCCCGATCCGAGCGTTCCGGGACGAGGTGTCGGTCCATCTGGAGAGGGGGGGAAGGCTGGTGGACGTTCGGTCCCCGCAGGAGTACAGCGGCGAGCTGCTGCACATGCCGGATTACCCGCAGGAAGGAGCTCTGAGGGGCGGACACATCCCGGGGGCGGCGAACGTTCCGTGGAAGAGAGCCGTCAATGACGATGCCACCTTCAAGGGGAGCGAGGAGCTTCGCGAGATCTACGCCCGGGAGGTGGGCCTGGGTGAGGAGGAGGAGGTCATCGCGTACTGCCGGATCGGTGAACGTTCCAGTCACACCTGGTTCGTCCTCAAGCACCTGTTGGGGTACCCCAATGTACGGAACTACGACGGCTCTTGGACCGAATGGGGGAACATGGTAGGAGCGCCAGTCGAAAAGTAGAAGGGGGTCTTGCCGTCGTTGTCCGACGACGCAAGTGTGTATCCATGGTCGCTTATCTCAGCAGCGCCTTTCTGGCGGGCCTCGTGGGCAGCCTCCACTGTATCGGAATGTGTGGTGGATTTGCCGTGGCCTGTGGCGGTAGGGCCAGGGACACCCTCCTGTGGCACGGCGGTCGTATCGCCACCTACGCCATGCTGGGTGCCCTCGCGGGAGCCTTTGGCTCCATGATGCCGGGTCCCGGTTGGGTGGTCGGGCTCCTCTCCACCCTCCTCATCTTCTGGTTCGCCGCAGGCCTGGCCGGCCTGGTCCCGGAACCTCACCTGAGCATCCCCGGGGTGAAGAACCTGACCGCGAAGCTGGCCGGGAGAACCAACCTCGTGGCTCGTTTCGCCTTCGGCATGGCCACCGGACTCCTTCCGTGCGGACTCGTGTACGCGTCTCTCGGAATTCCCGTGGCCGCTTCCGACCCTCTCGTCGGGGCCCTCGCCATGGTGGCCTTCGGGGTGGGAACGGCGCCGGCCCTTACAGCGGTTGCCATGGGGCTCCGGAGGATCGTCCTGGGAAACATGGCCCTCAGGCGGGCCCTGGCGGCCGGAGTCCTGGTGGCCGCCCTGTGGTCCATCGGGATGCGGAGCGGAGTGTTCGGTGGAGGTCCCATGCACCATGGGCACGGCGGTGAGGCGGCCCCCGGTATGGAGCACACCCCTGAGGGCGCCGGCGGAGCTGAGGCGGAGGGGCACCAGCCGGAACGCTCCTCTCCGGGAGGAGGTTCCGGCTAGCGCGGCGCGACTTCCACGGCAGGTCACCGGGCCGGATCACCCTCCAGGGAACACGATCGGGCTCTCGTTTCCGTCCGCCCCCACCGCGGCCACTCCAAACAAGTAGTTGTCGATGATGACATTCTCCAGAGTGAAGGTATCCACGAGGCCGGCCCACCGAGCATGATCCCACTGCGGAGCCGTGGTATCCCTCCAGTAGACTTTGTATCCCGCCAGCGTTGGGTCCTGGGAGAGATCCCAGGACAGCGTCGTGGAGGGGCGGTTTGCTCCGCTGATTCGAACGTTGGAGGGAGCGGGAGGGGCCCAGGCAAGGGATGCCAGAACCGCTGCGTTCAGGGCCGTCATCCTGGCCACGTAGTCGAAATCCACCCACTCCACTACATCCCCGTACTCGACGCCGTCCTCCACCCGGACATCCTGGTGCTGGCGGTTGTAGTTCTCGTGGGTCTCCATGATCCGAACCCCGGGGAACCCCAGGTCGTTGAAGGGCCGGTGATGTCCGCCCCGGCCGAACCGATCCAGCCGGTAGATCATCATGGCATCCAGGTTCGGAAAACACAGATCCGCGATCCGGTCGACGTACCTGGCGATCTGCCGCGAGGGGCCGTCCACCTCGCCACCTCTGGTGCGGCGGCGCTGGTAGTCCGCCAGCTCGTCCGTGAACGGATTGGGCTCAGAGAACACCCGGAAGGTCGTGTTGTCCTTGATCCCGTCGATTCCCTCGGTGTTTCCGATCATGTCGTTGTTCAAGACGGCCACGATGTCCCACCCCTCCTCGAGCGCCACCGCAGCCATGTGCTGTCCGCCGAAGAGACCCTGCTCCTCCCCTGAGAGAGCGGCGTAGACGATGCTGGTGGGAAACGAGTACTGCGTGAGAATCCGAGCCGCCTCCAGGGCTCCGGCGGTCCCGGTGGCGTTGTCGTTCGCTCCCGGCGCATCGGTCTCGGCATCGT
>JASFRP010000036.1:0-11360 GCA_050114895.1 Gemmatimonadota bacterium | reverse complement strand
CCTCTCCCCCCCCGGCGCCCCCGCCCACCGAACCCGAAGTTTCGGAGGTCCGACCCAGAGTCGCCGAACCGGAGTCGGATGAAGGTGAACCGCCCGTTGTAGGGTGGTCCCTCGTCCACCTCCTGCGGAGCTTCCCCCCGCGAAGCCCCCATGAGGGGCGCCTCCAACCGCCTCGCCGAATCCGTCCCGGGAGGGGCTGGAGAAATCCCACGGGGTCCACCGTCCCCGCCCTCACCCGCAACGCCCAGAGCAGCCAGGATCAGCAACAGGCCTCCCCTTCTCATCCGATCCTCTCCCTGAGATCCAGGAGGAGCTCCAGGGCCTCTTCAAAGGTGGGGGCAAGCTCGAGCGCCTTCAGCACTTCGCTCCGGGCCTCCGGGAGCTCACCGGCTTCGGCCAGAGCCAACGCGAGTCGATAGTGGGCATCCGCTTTGTCCACCGGGTCCAGGGCCAGCAGGGCCCGTCGCTCCCTGACGGCGCCCTCATAGTCCTGAAGATCTTCGGAGAGCTGAGCCAGGATCCCGTGGGGCTCCACCTGGAAGGGCGCGATCTCCACCACCTTCTCCAGAGCCCGGGCCGCCTCCGCTTTCTCCCCCAACTCGATTCTGAGCTCGGCTTCCTCGGCGTCAACGGGATGGAGGGATTCGTTCAGGCCCCCCAGCTGCTGTAAGGCCTGGGCGGCCCTGTCCAGCTCCCCCCTTGCCCTGTGGATATGGGCCAGGTAGAGATAGGGACTGTCCGCTCCCCCGTATTCCGGGAAGAGCCTGAGCGCCTCCCGAAGCTCTTCCTCCGCCTCGTCGAAACGCTCTTCCCGGAAAAGGGCCTTTCCCAGTGCCAGGCGGAGGAGGAAGTTCCCCGGGAGCTCCCCGACCTTGACCCGGAGTGCGTCGACGTCCGCAGTGGGAGCCAGCAAGGCTCCAAGCTCCCCGTGTCCCTCCGCCGGAAGGGCCACCGCCGCCATCCGCTGACCCCAGCGCGTACGTACGTAGTCCTGAAAGGTCTCGTCGAAGCCCTCGGGAGACTCCCCCAGCACCTCCTGGAATACCTGGGAATCGGTCTTTCCCTCCCGGTACCCCTCCATCATCGCCAGGAGGGCATCCAGGCCGTGGCGGCTCTCGATAAGATCCAGCACCAGGGAGGCCTCGTAGTAGCTGAAGACGACCTGCTCGGGGTACTCGGGCCGCACGAAGCCCTCGTTGAGTCGGCTCACCGGCTGGAGACGTCCGCTCTCGAAGGCCTGAAGCCAGGCAGGGCTGACCTTCAGGCCCCAGTCCGCCCGTGCGATGCGTTGCTCGTGCACCGCCAGCCCCTCCGTGAACCAGCGGGGCACCTGGTGCGCCGTCATGGCCAGGTGGAAGGCATGGGCGACCTCGTGCCACAGGGTCGAGGCCCAGTTGAACTCCCCGGAGTCCCGTGCAGAAGGCGAGTCCATGACCAGGACGCTTCCAAAGCTCACGCCCAAGGCCCCCAGCCCCGGGATCCCCAGGGTGCGGACGGAGAAGTCGGAGTGGGAGGGGAAGATCTCCAGGCGAATAGGGGTGGGAGGGTCTATGCCGTACCTCCGTCGAAGCCCCGCATAGGCCTCCTCGGCCGCTTCCATGGCATAGGGTGCCAGGAGCTCCGCTTCCTTCTCGTTCAGGAAGATCTCGAAATGCTCCGTCTCGAACCGTCGGAAGTGGACGAAGGTGTCCAGGAGGTCCAGGGTGTTTTTGTACCAGGGGTTGTAGGGGTCCCCGGCGAAGGCCCGCTCCAGGCTCGCCCGTCCCGCCTCCATCTCTCCCGTGCGGAGCTGGTTCACCCCCAGGACCCCATGGGCCCGCCACGAGGTGGAGTCCAATGAAACGGCCTGGTGCGCCAATTCCACCGCGGCGGCGTACCGGTGGTGGGCCGCAGCGTGCTCCGCCATGACGGTGTAGAGATCGGGGTAGGCGGGGTTGAGAGAGTGGATTCTGTCCCTCACTTCCCGGAGGCCGACGGAATCTCCCCGGAGGAAGTGGGCGGCCGCCAGGACCGAGAGCGCTCCCAGGTGGGAGGGATTCGTTTCCAGCGCCGTCCTGGCCTCCTCCACGGCCTGCTCGTACTCCCAGGTCTTCAGGTACAGGCCCGCCAGGAAAGCCCGTGCATCGGCGTACCGGGGGTTCACCTCCAGCGCCTGAAGCGTCGTCGCCAGGGCCCCTCCGGCTCCCTCGAAATCCAGGATCCGGGCCTGGTCCAGGAGGGCCCTCGGATGCCGGGGGTTCACCTCCAGCACCTCCCGAAGGGCATCCCGGGCATCGGTCGCACGGTACTTCTCCAGGAAGAGCTCAGCGATGAGGAGCTCCGGGCCGAAGTCCCCGGGGTCCGCCGCTGCCGCATCGTCGAATGCCATGAGGGCGTCCTGGAAGAGCGCCGGATTCGTCACCCCCAGGTACCGAACCGAGATCCCCACCGCCATGAGCTCCTCGGAGGTCAGATTCCCGGAGGATCGGTTGTAGAGGTCGATGAAGGAATCGAAGAGCGCCAGCGCCGCTTCCCGGTCACCCCGGTTCCAGAGGAGTACACCCAGATTCTTCCGGGCTACCTCCCTGTCCCGGGATCCTCCCTCCACCGCCCTTCGAAAGGCGGCTTCCGCCCCCATCAGGTCCCCCTCGGTCAGGAGGACCTCACCCAGGACGTTCTCCAGCTCCAGGGAGGTAGCCTGACCGTCGGGACCCGCCACCACCTCCCTCGCCTCATCGTACCGTCCGACCTCCATGAGGGCTCTGGCATAGTACCGGAGGACTCGTGGAGAGCTTTCGGGCCCACGGGCGATTCCCCTGAGGGACGAGAGCGCCTCTTCGTAGTCGCCTGATCGGAGCTGGCCCAGGGCATTCGGCAGTGTCTGAGGCGAGGTTCGCACCGGGATCGCCACCGCCACGGCCACGGCCGCGGCCACGGCCGGGAGAGGGAGGCGCAGGGGAGGAGAGAGGTTCATCATACTCCGCCCCCTCCCCTCTCTCGGATCTCCCGGGTCTTCATGGCCATGGCCACCAGGAGCTCCTCCAGCTCCCGCTCGTACTGACTCTCCTCCATCTGCCCCCGAAGCCCCCTGAGCTGGGCGATCCTCCTCTCCAGCTCGGCCCTCTCCTCGTAGAGACGCAGGAGCACGGGATCGGTGACGCTGTCGGGAACGGCTCCGGTCCCGGCGGCAGGAACCGATCCCAGCCAGAATCCCCGCGCCACCCACCCGTCCCCGGCATCGGCCCCCGGCTCCGCCGAGCCCGCCCCGTCCCCGTCGTCATCCAGCTGCGCATGCTCCGTCGCCAGGAGATTCCGATCCTGGTAGTAGCGCTCCACCTCCCGGGAGGCGTACTGGAAGGCCTCCAGAAGCGAGATCCGGCCATCCTTGTCCAGGTCCGATCCCTCCACCCTCAGAGCCTCCACGAAGAATCCCCCGAACTGGGTCTCGTTCCGTTCCTGCGCCGTCTTCGTGGCCGTCACGACGATTCGGTTGGGCCCCGAGAGAGCGCTCAAGAAGGGCCCGCTGGAAGACGTGGTGTTCACGATGGCCACAAGCTGGGTCGGAAAGTCCTTCAGCATCACGTCCAGATCCCCCGGAGAGAGATCGGGGCCCGGGAGATTGAAGAGGACCGACTCTCCCTGGCCGCTCCCGTGACCGATGAGGACGAGGAGAATCCGGTCCTCGGCTCCCACCTCTCCCGCCATGGTGGCCAGAACCGAGGCCACCGCTTCTCTGGTGGAAGGCCCCTGCATCTCCCCCGGCGCCTCGTCGGGTCGCTCCCCCAGATAAACGATTCGGTCCTCCCGGACGCCGAAGCGCTCCACCGCAGCGGACCTCAGCTCCGTCGCCCACCGGTGAAAGGTCTCCCTGTACTCGGGATCACCACCCAGGCCCACCACGATGAGGACCCGGGTTTCCTGGGCGGCCGATGAGGCCGCGAGCAGGGCCAGGAGAATGAGGGCCAGGATTGGGGCGCGACCTCTTCTCATATCAGCCCTCTCCGACGCCGGAATACCCACTCGCCTCCGACACATCCCACCAGGAGGAAGAAGAGGACCGGCATGTCCCACAGGTCCATCTCCTCCGTGAGGGTGACCCCACCTCCGGTGTACTGGATGTCCTCCGGCAGGCGATCCACCGTTCCCGGCTCGTAGTAGCTGCCACCCGTTTCCCCGGCGAGGCGCTCCAGGACCCCTCGTCGAAGGCCGGCATCGAAGTACTCCTCCTGACTGGGGCCCACCGTCAGGAACACCTCGTCCTCTCCCACCGAGTGGTCCTCTCCCCGGCTCGCTTCGACCCGGATGCTGTACTCGCCGTCCGTGGGGGGGCTGAAGGTACCGGCATACTCCCCGTCCCTCTCCACGGTCCAGCTCATGGGAACCCGATAGACGGTCCCGTCCGGCCCCGTGGCCAGTCCCTCCACCTCCGCGTCGTTCACCTCCACGTAAGCCGAATCCCGGACGTCCGCCAGAACCCGCACGGCCTCCCCGACCTCGACCTCCTCGGCGGCGACGGTGGCGTCCACGTGATCCGGCACGCCGTCCACGAGCCACCGGAGGATCTGTTTCCAGAAGGTCTCGTGGGTCTGATCCTCCAGGGGGATGTCGGCGTGCATCTGCCAGATCCAGGTGTCGGTGACGGGAAGGGCCACGGACTTGCCCCTCCCATACCGCTGATAGGCCAAGATGATCTGCTCCCCACCCGGCGCGTCCCCGGTAAGAAGCGCGGTGGCTCCCGGCTTCACCTGAAAGATCGGATTCATAACGGAGAGAGGGGGCAGGCTGTCCCAGGCGGCCAGACCGCCCTCCCCATCGGGCCGGATCTGCGCCGCCACGTGGCCCAGACCCGACACGGTCGGTCTCACCTTCACCTCGGTGAAGGCGTCATGGGGATCCGGCACGGGGGGATTCAGCACCACCGGGAGGGCCTCGGCCACCGGTGTGCCTCCGTAACCCCCTTCCGCAAAGGAGTTCCGTCCCCCCAACATGAGGAAGCCCCCACCCCTTCGGCTGACGAAATCGGCGATCATGGCCAGCTGATCGTGGGTGAAGAAGCTGGCCTCCACGCTCCCTATGACGAGGGCCCGGTATCGGAAGAGATCTTCCCGCGTGGTGGGGAACCCTCCGGCCAGCTCGTTCTCGTCGTCCACATCGAACCTGATGAACTTGTCCTCCGCGGTCCGCTGAAGAACCACCAGCTGGAGGTTCTCGTCCTCCGCCACGGCCCGTCGGAGGAATGCGACCTCAGAACGAGGTTCTCCCTCGAAGTACAGGATCTTCTCCCGGGCCTCCTTCACCTCCACTTCGACCCTCCGCTCGTTGTTCTGAGTCACCCTTTCCCCCTCCTGGGGGGGGACCCTGATCCGGATTCGCCTCGGGCCCGCCTCCTCCAGGGTGAACCGTACGCGAGTCACCTCGGGTTCCCCGTCCCGATGGAAGGTCACCTCCTCCTCGGCCAGGATCCTCTGGTCGTCCTCCACGATCAGGGGTAGGGTCTGCCCCGCATATCCCCGCTGTGAAACCACGACGTCCAGCAGAAGCGATGTCCCCTTGAGGACGGTCCGAGGGGCAGAAACGCGACCCACCTGGATATCCGGGGACAGAGCCTCCTCACCGAGCCCCACCGTGTAGACGGGGAGTGACGCCGCCTGGAGGGGTACCATGGCCTCCACCAGGGACTTCCCCGAGTTGTCGGCCCCGTCGGAGATCAGGACCAGGCCCGAAAGGGGAACGCTGGACAGCTCCTCCCGGGCTCGATCCAGGGCCCCCACCAGATCCGTACGGGTCCCCTCGTACCCGAGCCGGGAAGGGTCCTCAACCCGGCTGGTGGATGAGGAAAACCGGAAGAAGCGAACGGCGAACCTGTCTTCCAGCTTCTCCAGAAGGGGGCCGGTCTCGGGATCCAGCTGGTCGGCCACGAACGCCGACCGTGGGCGCCCGTCCTTCCCGGGGAGGGTCATGCTCCGGGAATCGTCCAGAAGCACCGCCACGAAGTTCCGCTGGGGAATCGTGGAGGAGAGGACCAGCGTCGGCTGAAGGAGGGCCAGGAGGAGGACCCCGAGGGCACCGATACGCAGTACCCCCATCACCACCCGGTCCCAGGGCCCCGCCTTACCCCGGGGCCCTGCGTAGCTCGCCACCGCCAGCAACCCCCCCATCAACGCCACACCCAGGAGGAGCAGCAGGGGCCAGGGCGCACGAAAGACCACGTCCCCTTCTCTGAAGAGGAGGGGGCGATACTTGAACAGGAAGGAGAAGATGGACTCCATGGTCTCCGGGACTCGGGCGGCTACCGCGCGGTTGGAACGCTCCGGCGGGGCGGACCGCCCCTCAATGGGTTAGTGCGTAGATGATGAGGTTCGCGCCCATCTCGTAGGCGAAGTTCGAATACTCCATGGGGTAGAACGGGTCCTCGGCCCACTCCCAGGCGTCCCCCAGATCCGTGTTCCAGTTGATCACCACCATGAGTCTCCCATCGTCGTCGAAGATTCCCAGAACCCTCGGCTCGTACCCGTCCTTCTCCCACGTCGGGCCTCCGTACCTCCCCTGGTTCACGTTGGGCACCTGCTTGATCTCATCGATCTCGAAGAAGGTGTGGAACAACTCGTGGTCCAGGGGAAGCTCCACGATGGGGCGACCAGGCAACACCTTCCGCAGGTTGTACTCGAACACCTCCCACTCCCTGGTCCCCCAGAAATCGTCGATGACCAGAAACCCACCGGCGAGCAGATAGTCCCGCAACCCACGGACCTCATCCTGGGTCAGGGCCATCCTCCCCACCTCCAGGGCGTAGAGGAAGGGGTACCGCCTGATCTCGGGATCGGTCAAAGCCACGGCGTTTTCGTAGTCGTAGGCGTCCAACCCCAGGATTCGTTTGATCACCACCAGGAACTGCCGATCCGCTTTTGGATAATCCGTCGCCCAACTCCCTCGCCCCCCCCACCTCCCACCCCGGCCGCCGGTGTAGATGGCTCGGGTGAAGTAGAATTCGTGTCTCGAGGTTGGCGGCGCCAGCAGGAGAGGCGTCGCGGCCTCCGGCTCCCGGGCCTGGACCCCGGCGCCGAAGGCCACCGCGGCACCTACCCAGGGCGCCAGAAACCCGGACCACAGGGCTCTCTTTAAGTCCTTGGCGTTCATCAGTTTTGTTTCGAGGGACACTTCGCCGGAGCCGGGCGTTGAGGGGGGCCGATTCCTGGCTGGTGACTGAATCCTGTCTACATCGCCGGAGCGAGAGGGTTCCCAGGAGATGTTCGCAAGGGGTCAGGAGTGTGTCAGAATTCCAGGACGGTGTAGCGGTGGAAGCGCAGGGTGGGAGACCAATGGCCCCGGGGAAGCCCACCCTTCATGAAGAGCTGGTCAAGGAATTCTTCGGGGCCCGAAAGGGCCTCCCAGACCTGGGGAAGGAAGGTCGCACGGTGAGGGGGATCCTCCAGCAGCAGGCCGTCCACCCCGGGGCGCAACGTGGCGAGAAGCTCCCGCCGGGTCGTCGCCTCCACCGGCACCGGAGGCGTCAGGAGAGAGATGTGAAGATCCAACCCGTCCGTCTCCTCCCGAGAGAGGGGGGGAAACCGGGGGTCCAGGAACGCCGCAGCGAAGGCGTTCTCCGCCACGTCCTCCACCAGGGGGCGCCGGGCCACGTAGCTTCCGATGCACCCTCGCAGCCGACCCTCCCTCTCCAGGGTCACGAAGACGGCGCCGGGTTCCTCCAGAGGGGCGGGATAACTCCCGGGAGTCACGGGGAGCGGTCGGTCCCGGGAGAGGCCGTGCTGGATGGAATCCCTCGCCACCTGCCGGAGGATCTCCTGCTCCCGCTCACCGAGGCTCACCACCACGCCGGGCCTCGTTGCTCCGGCTCCGTCGGGCGCACCGGGCTCGGACGGACTCATGGTCCCTCCCATCGCTCCTGAATCGCGCTCCTCCTGCACCGCCCTCACGCCCGCCGGAATTCCCGGCCGGGGGGGGAGTACCAACGGGAACGGAGGCGGCGCGGCCCTGCCCTGCCCTGCCGACACCACCTCCCCCCGTCACCTCACTTCAGCTTGTCCATCTGCTCCTGCGTCAGAGGCGTGGCGTAGAGCATCTGGTAGATGTCCGCACCCGTCTTGAGGAACTCCCACTGGCCGCTGCCCACGGCCGTCAGGGTAACGAAGTCGTAGCGGAGTCCACCGTCGAAGAAATTCGGGGGGATGGGGATGATCCCCTTCATGTATTTCAGGTTCTTACCGTTGGGGTCCCCCACGCTCTCGTCGTAGGTCACCACGTCGATGACGCCGTCGTCGAACCAGTCTTCCACGGCTGCGTTTCCGTGGCAGTTTCCACACCCGGTCACGGCGTTCTTCACGATGGTGTGGGCGTAGAAGGGGCCGAACGCCACAATGGCCTTGTCCTGGAAGACCACGCTCTGGTAGTTGCCGGTGTGCACCTTCCCGTTCCGGTTCAGGAGGAAGTTCCAGTCCGAGAACTGGGCGTAAGCCAGCTTGGCACCGGTCTCCAGCTCCGTCTCGATGTGACAGTTGTTGCAGGTCACGACGCTCTTGGTGTGACAGACCGTGCAGTCCACGAGCTCGCTGTGGACGTTGTGATAGGGGTTGCTGGGAAGGGTGACGTGGCAGTTGCTGCACTGGGCGTCGATGGCGCCGTCCTCCAGCATGGAGGCATAGGCCGTCCCGTCTCCGTGAACATCCTCCAGGGTGTGGCAGTCCATGCACCCCATCCCGGCGTCCCGATGGACGTCGGCATACCCATGAGTGAAGGCCTCGGCCTTCTGGCGGCTGTGGCAGACGCCGCAGACGCCGTCGAGGCTGGCGTCCTCCACCTTGGCACCCAGCGTCGGGTTGTCCGTGTCGTGGCAGGAGAGACAACCCCTCTCACCCTTTACCGTACCGAAGCCCAGCCCGGGGGTGTGGCAGCCTCGGCAAGCCAGCTGCTCGTAGGGGACCTGCACGTAGGTTTCGAACCCCCCGTTGGGAACCTCGTCATAGAAGGTCTGCTTCCCCTGCCCCGTTCGGTGGAGGGAGGTAGCGAAGTACTCGTCCCAGGGGAAGAAGTTGGTGGTGGCCGTGGGGTTGTTGGAGCTGGCCGTTTCCCCACCCTGGTTGACGGCGACGACGGAGGCGGAGTACGTCACGCCGTCCTCGATCCCGTCGCCGCTGCTGAGGACGAGAGAGGTCTCCGTGGCAGTGGCCGTCTCGGTGATGTCGGAGGAGCCGCCCGTCAGCTCGACCCTGTAGGAAAGGGCCGTGGCCGACGCGGTCCAGGTCACCGTGACCGTGTCAACGTTGGCACTGATCTGAACGCTGACCGGCGACGGCGGAAGTGCCGTTTCCGTCACTGGGTCGTCGTTGCTGCAGGCCGTCAGGAGCGCGAGGGGAAGCCATGCGAGAAACGCCGTGCCCACGAGCCTGTCCAGGCGCCCGCCCGTACCTCTGAACATTCGTTACCTCCAGGGTGAAGCCGGCTCGACCGGCGGATTTCTTACACTGGTAAGGTCCGGTGGCAAGTTCCCGGCCACAATCCCACAAGGGTGCCGCTTCGGATGTTGCCAAAGTACTGTTCCGAAAACTCTTCTGCCATAAGCGTTTTCTCGGGCGCCGCTGACGACGTCACCCCGGCCGCCGCTTCCGGCGGCGGCCAACGGGACCGTTGAGGGCGACAGGAGCTGTACCCTGAGCCTCAACTACGTGACAAAAAGCCCCACACCGCCAGCGTGGGCGGCCGGTCTTCCAGGGGACATTCCACCCCGGGGAATCGGGCTTCCCGATTCATATCCCAACCGGACGCCCCTCAGGGACTCCCGGACTCCCCTGAGCCGAGAGAACACGGGAGCCCGGACGGGGGGCCCCGTCCCCTCCTACTTCCAGGGTGGGATCCCCTCCAGCGTCCGGTACTTCTCGAAGAGTGCCCTCTGGCGACTCTCGTAGGAGATCTCCTCCCCGTTGATGAACACGTGGTCCACGGAGGTGAGGAGCTCGAAGGGGTCCCCGGACCAGACCACGACGTCCCCGGCCTTTCCGGGCTCCAGGCTCCCGATCTCATCCGCCACCCCCCAGACCTCCGCGGGGGTGAGGGTCACGGACCGGAGGGCCGCTTCGTGTGGCAGGCCGTACGAAACGGCCATTCCGGCCTCCTGTTTCAGGTTTCTGACGTTGTACCCGTCGAAGCTGGAGAGAACCACGGTGACTCCCGCTTCGTGCATTCGGGCCACGTTCTCATAACACGCCCCGAGGGCCTCGAAGGTCGGGAGGTTCGAGACGGCGTTGGTCATGACCGGCACTCCGGCGGCAGCGATATCCTCCGCCACCATCCAGCCCTCCCCCACGCCACTCAGGACCAGATCCAGATCGTACTCCTCTCTGAGCCGTAGCGCTGTGAGGATGTCGCTGGCCCGGTTGACCGTGAGAACCAGGGGAATCTCCCCCCGGACCACGGGGATCAGCGCCTCCAGGTCCAGACGGCTCAGTGCGTAGTCCCGACGGTTCCCGGCGTCGAAGGCGGCCTGGTTTTCCGCGTAATCCAGTACGTCCTGAAAGACCTCCCTGAGGCGAAGGAGGGCCAGGGGGCGAGCTCCCCCCGCATACCCCGCACCCGTCTCGCCGAGAGCGGCGTACATGGCAACCGGGGTCTTCTCCAGCATGGTGGAGAGGCGCGCACCCCCGAGGTTGATGAGGGCACTGGTTCCGGCGATGAGGGAGACACCGCCGCCGGGCGCCACGACTGCCCGGGTGATTCCTTCGACCCGGGTGACGGGGATCAGCGTGGAGTTGGGGTTGATCCCCTCCGACACGTTGAACGCCGCCGTCATCCGGTCATTCCCGGAGGATCCATCCGACGTCCCCTGATAGGATCCCACTTCCGTGATCCCGAGGCGCGTGCTGGAGTCGAAGAGACCCGGCGTGACGACCATCCCCGAGGCGTCGATGATCCGGGCCCCATCCGGGATGGCAACGTCCTCTCCCACAGCCGTGATGACTCCGTCCTCCAGAACCACCGTGCCTCCACGGATCACCGGCCCGGACACCGGGTGGACCTCACCGTTCGTGATGGCGATGGACTGGGCCAGGACCGACCCCGACGGGAGGGAGGAGGAGAGGGCCAGGAGGACAAACAGAATAGTGATGGGCGAGGCCCAGGAGCTGGCGCACCCCCAGCCACCTGACCTGCCGACCGAGACACGAAGATCGAGACGCTTCCGTGGGGCGTTCATCGGTTCACCTCCCCGGGGAGGATCCCCAGCATGAAGTCGCCATACAGGTAGGGATTGGGGGCAGACCGATCGAAGAGGAGCGCCCCGTCCACGAAGACCTTCTCGGTCTTGGTATAGATGCTGAAGGGATCGCCGGACCAGATGACGACGTCGGCGTTCTTGCCCACCTCCAGCGAGC
>JASFRP010000035.1:0-11371 GCA_050114895.1 Gemmatimonadota bacterium | reverse complement strand
TCGATGAGGAGGACGATCATGTGCACGTTTGGGTGATTCTCCGTGATGGAGTTCGCGATCTTCTGAAGGAGAATGGTCTTTCCCGCCTTGGGCGGGGAGGTGATGAGGCCCCTCTGGCCCATACCCACGGGTGTGACCAGGTCCATCACACGCATGGAGATGTCGCCCTTCTCGTTCTCCAGGCGAAGCCGGCTCTCCGGGAACCTGGGCTTCAGATTGTCGAAGGCTATGCGGTGCTTGGCCTTCTCAGGCTCGTCCCCGTTTACGTTCTCCACTTTCAGGAGGGCCAGGTACCGCTCTCCCTCCTTTGGTGGGCGCACCTGTCCGAGAATCGTGTCTCCGGTGCGCAGGTCGAAGCGCTTGATCTGCGACGGGCTGACGTAGATGTCGTCAGGGCCGTAGAGGTAATTCCAGTCCTGTGAGCGGAGGAACCCGTAGCCTTCCGGCAGGATCTCCAGCACGCCTTCTCCCCGCAGGACCACGTCGCTGTCCAGGAGGTTCTGCTCGATTCGGAAGATGAGATCCTGTTTACGGAGGCCCGAGTAGTTGGAGATGTTCAGCTCCTCCGCAAGGTCATGGAGGTCGGCTACGCTCTTGCTCTTGAGTTGTGCGATGTCCACGAGGGGCTCCAGAGGGGTCTTGGACCTGGGTGCTTACGTTTCGGTGGGCAGGGACGGTTCGTTCCGCCGATGGGCTTATCGTTCTTCGGGATGCGAGATACGGTCAGCGCGGGGCGGAAAGGAGGAAAGCCCGGGATGGGGCTCGTCGCTCAGCAGGTAGCAATAAAAGATTAACGCAGTGGAGGAAGAGGAGCAAGACCTTTCCCTTCTCAGACCGTATTGCGGAGGCGGCCGGTGGCGGGTGGAGAAATGCAGATAAACTGGTGCCGGTGATCCCCTTCGGGAAGGCAAAAAAAGGAAGTTGGGGAATCGAAACAAAGAGTATATTCCATTAGGGTTTCCTGACGATTTTGCAGACACGAAACTTGACATTTTCTCTCTTAAGATAAACATTCGTTTACTGACGAATCTGTGCGATCACTCCTTCGCGGGAGGCAGGGATGGCGAGACACAACCGGGAGGGGCATGGTGCGGATCAGCGGGGATATCAATACGGGGTGAGCTATCAACCGGATTGGCTTCGCCACGTCAAAGTGACCCGGGATCTCGAGACGGGAAGACAGTCCACCAAGACCTTGTTCCGCAATCCCGCCGACCGCAGAGAGGCCGAGCCCGGAGACCGAGTTCGCACCAGAGTCAGCTCAAGGGACCAGGGGGTGGATTTCGAGGTGGCCATCGGCGACCCCTACCGGGCCATCCGCAGGGTTCGCGTGGTGTACGTGGTTCCCGGCGCGAAGGGGGAGACGGAAGAGGAGATCGAATTCACCCTGGAGGGCGGTCTTCCCCCGGGTTGACGCGAAGGAGGAAAGTCCATCGGCGCCACGAGCCCCCTCAGGTGGGGGGCTTTTTTTTCCGTGGTGGTCCGGAGATCTTCCCGCCAGGGCCCCGGCGGGAACATCGTTGATCCGGGAACGAACCCCCACCCTCAGGGTGGCGACGCCCTTCCCCCGTCCCCTATACTCATGAGAATGAAAGGCGACTCCCTTCTTGCACCGTTCGGCATGTTGGGCCGATCGGCCCTGGACACGGCTGCCCAGATCGGCCGCTGGGGCGGGCTGGCATCGGATACCATCCGCGCGATACCGCGGGTCGGAATCTGGGGCCGGCTCCTCCTGGGGCAGATGGCCCGTATCGGCGTGGACTCGGTTCCCATCGCCCTGTTCATCGCCACCTTCACCGGCGTGGTCATGGCCCTCCAGGCGTCGTACACCTTCACCGGGGCCGTGCCCCTCTATTTCGTGGGGACACTGGTGGGGAAGACGATGGTCCTGGAGTTGGGGCCGGTTCTCACGGGGCTGGCGTTGTCAGGGAGAGTGGGTGCGAACATCGCCGCCGAGCTGGGGACCATGCGAGTCACGGAGCAGATCGACGCCCTGGAGACACTGGCCTACGATCCCGTGGCCTATCTGGTGGTTCCTCGGATCCTTGCGGGAATCCTGATGTTCCCCATCGTGGTCATCCTGGCTACTTCCGTGGGCGTCGCCGCGGGGTGGCTGACCTCTCTCCAGCTCCTTGACATGTCCACCGCCGAGTTCATGAAGGGGCTTCGCCTCTTCTTCGAGCCCTGGGACGTGCAGTTCGCCATCATCAAGTCTCTGAGCTTCGGACTCACCGTCACCTCCATCGGGTGTTTTTTCGGCTTCACCACCGAGGGTGGCGCCGAGGGAGTGGGGACCTCCACAACCCGGGCGGTGGTAGTGAGCAGCATGGTCATCCTGGTCCTGGACGCCTTCTGGGCGGCAACGCTGCTGTGAGCATCCTTCTGAAAGAGGTCCACAAGGCCTTCGGGACCAATCAGGTTCTCAGGGGTTTCTCCCTGGAGGTCCGTGATGGGGAGACCCTGGCGGTGGTAGGGCAGTCGGGTGTGGGGAAATCCGTGGCCCTCAAGCACGTCGTGGGGCTTCTCAAGCCCGACGAAGGGGAAGTCTGGGTGGACGGCCAGCAGGTGGAGAGGCTATCCCAGGAGGAGCTCTACGAGGTGCGTCGGAACGTCGGGTACGTCTTTCAGTTCGCTGCCCTCTTCGACTCCCTCACCATCGGGGAGAATCTGGGTCTCGGATTGAGACGGATCAAAGGAATGACCGACGAGAGGATCAGGAACCGAGTGAAGGAATGCCTGTCCCTGGTGGAGCTCGAAGGCTTCGAAGATCGGTATCCGGCACAGCTGTCCGGGGGCCAGCGGAAGCGGGCCGGCCTGGCGCGCGCCATCGCCACCGAGCCGAAGTACCTCTTATATGACGAGCCGACCACCGGTCTGGATCCCGTGACGACGACGGTGATCGACCGGCTCATCATCAGAACGCGGGAGGAGCTGAAGGTGACCTCCGTGGTGATCACTCACGACATGGACAGTGCCTATCGGGTCGCGGACAGGATCGGGATGCTCTACGACGGTGTGATCCGGTTCATGGGGACCCCGGATGAGATCCAGACGTGCACCGATCCAGTGGTCCGCGGGTTCATCGAGGGCAAACCCGAGCTCCTGGAGGGAGCGGGATGACAAGGCGTAGAGAGATCCTGGTGGGCCTGGTCATTACACTGGGCATCGTGGTGGCGGTCCTGGGCACGCTCTGGCTCCAGGATGCGAGCTTCGGGCGAGGGACCCGGCAGGTCGAGGCTCTCCTTCTGGAGGTGGGCCAGCTCATGGACGGCAACTCCGTGAAGCTGAGAGGCGTGACCATCGGCCGGGTCATCGAGATCTCTGTGGAGCCCGACGGAACGGCGGTCCGAATCACCATGAGCGTTCGGGAAGATGTCGTGCTGCCGTCCGATCCCGGGGTCCTTCTGGCCCCCGAATCCATGTTCGGGGACTGGCAAGCGGAGGTGGTCTCCCGTTCGGCCTATCCCCAGTTCGAGTTCCTGAATCCGGTGGAGGAGGGGATCCTGGGGGGATATGCCCTCCCCGATTTCTCTCGGCTCACAGCCGCCGCAGACCAGATCTCCCAGAACCTCGGCATCCTCTCCGACAGGGTAGAGGAGGCCTTTACCGAGGAGACGGCCCAGAACATCTCGGAGGCCATCAACAACATCCAGGACGTGAGCGAGCGGCTCCGGGAGCTGGTGGAGGTTCAGGCCGGGGCCTTCTCGAACCTGGCCACCGAAGTGGAGACAGCGGCGGTGGAGCTCGGGGAGGCGGCCCATGCGGGACATCTCGCCTTCTCGAAAGCCGACGAGATCCTGGGGGCACCCACCACCGACTCCATTCTTCTCGACGCCCGGGCCATCGCCTCGAACCTCAAGGGCCTCTCGTCGGAGCTGACCACCACCACCGGAGACGCACGAGGCCTGATCACCAGAGCCGATTCCACTTTCGCCAGGCTGGATCGAATCACAGCGGAGATCGAGTCCGGGCAGGGAGTCCTGGGGCGTCTCATGAGCGACACCGCCCTGGTGTACCGGGCGCAGGACGTGCTCATACAGCTCTCCGTCCTTCTGGAGGACCTCCGGGCGAATCCCCAGCGTTATGTCCGAATCTCCATCTTCTAGGGTCCTTGTCCCGTGAGCCCGGGCCCCAAATCCAAACGCCTCAAGAGCGCCCGTAGCGGGGCTCCCCAGGGGCGGAAGGCACGGGAAGAGAGGAGCGCTGGCGGGGTCGTCCTCCGCAGGTTTCGCGGCGTGCTCCATGTCTTGCTGATCAAGGATCCGTACGGGAACTGGGGGCTTCCCAAAGGGCACCTGGAGGGGACGGAGAACCCACAGGAGGCGGGCCTGCGGGAGGTGGAGGAGGAGACGGGTCTGATGGATATCTCCCTCGGACCCGAGCTTCGGACCATCGACTGGTATTTCCGGCTGAAAGGGAAGCTCATCCACAAGCACTGCACCTTCTTCCTCATGGCCTCCGAGACCGGTGATCCGGTTCCACAGGAGGCCGAGGGGATCTCGGCGTGTGCCTGGCTACCGTTCGTGGAGGCCATCGACCGGGTAGGTTACGAGAACGCCCGAGAGGTCCTGATGGACGCGGCCCGGATCGTGTTCGATCCGGAGGAGCCCCTCCGGGAGGGAGCCGGGGAAGGGAGTGGCTCGGAGCCCTCGGCCTGAGACTCCCGGTGGTGCGGGGGGCGCCGCGATATCGACGATCAGACTCTTTTCGAGGGGTGTGCGTGGCCCGAGTCGGCGTGAGTGGGCGAGGCGCCCCTCCAGGCGGAGGCCGACTCAGTCATGGAACGTGAGGTTCGTGACATCACCATCATCGGCGGAGGGCCCACCGGGCTCTACGCCGCCTTCTATGCCGGGATGCGGGAGCGCACCGTCCGTATCATCGACTCCCTCCCGGAGCTGGGTGGCCAGCTCATGGCCCTCTATCCCGAAAAGTACATCTACGACGTCGGGGGCTTCCCGAAGGTGCTGGCAAAGGAGCTGGCCGGAGAGCTCATCGCCCAGGCAACTCAATTCTCTCCCGAGATCGTGCTGGATGAAGAGGTCCTGACACTGGGCCGGCGAGAGGACGCGATCCTCCTGGGGGGAAGGCGAGGCACCTACGCCACACGGGCGCTGATCCTGTGTGGAGGCAAGGGGGCTTTCGAACCCATGAAGCTGAAGTGTCCCGGCTTCGAGGAGTTCCTGGGAAAAGGGGTCGGTACCGCCGTCAGGGATCCCGAGGAATTCAGGGGGAAACGGGTCTTGATAGTGGGCGGAGGAGACTCTGCCGTGGATTGGGCCATGGCACTCAAGGACCTGGTGGCGGAGCTCCTCATGATCCATCGGCGGAATGCCTTTCGAGCCCATGAGAAGTCGGTGGCCGAGCTTCACATGGCTGCCGACGCGGGGGCCCTCACCATTCGGGCCTTCCACGAGGTGAAGGAGATCATAGGGACCCACCGAGTGGAGTCCGCCGTCATCTTCGACAACCGCACCGGTGAGGAAGAGGTGCATGAGGTTGACGAGGTTCTTACGTTCCTGGGTTTCAAGCCGGACCTCGGCCCCATCAACGGATGGGGCCTGGAGCTGGCAGGGAGCCGGGTGGTGGTGGGACGACTCATGGAGACGAGCCTGCCGGGGGTGTTCGCTGCCGGGGACCTGGTGGATTACGAAGGGAAGCTGGACCTCATCGCCACCGGCTTCGCCGAAGCCGCGACGGCGGTCAACAGCGCCGTCCATTTCGTGGACCCCGGCGCCCGGAACAGCGCAGGTCACTCCACCAACCTGAGAATCTTCAAGGACAGTTGAAGACCGATATTCGAGAAATGAGCGATTCACAGAACGTAGAGAAGGTGGTGGTCATCGGGTCCGGCCCCGCCGGCTGGACCGCGGCCATCTACGCCGCCAGGGCGAACCTGAATCCGTTGGTGATCGAAGGCTTGGGCAGCACGGAGATGATTCCCGGGGGACAGCTGATGTTCACCACCGAGGTGGAGAACTTCCCGGGATTCCCGGAGGGGGTGGACGGCCAGGAGCTCATGACACGGATGCGGGCGCAGGCACAGAGGTACGGCACGCGGATCGTGACGGACGACGTGACGGAGGTGGACCTGCAAGCCGATCCCAAACGCATCGTGACGGCCTACAGCGGGGAGTTCCAATCGAAGGCGGTCATCATCGCCACGGGAGCCCGGGCGAACTGGCTGGGGTTGGAGAACGAAACCCGCCTCGCAAGGTCCGGGGGGGGCGTGTCGGCCTGCGCCGTGTGCGACGGAGCCCTTCCCGCCTTCAGGGACCAACCCCTGGTTGTGGTTGGGGGTGGGGATAGTGCCATGACCGAGGCCGAGCACCTGGCGAAGTACGGGAGCGAAGTGATCATCGTCCATCGGCGGGACGAGCTCCGGGCCTCGAAGATGCTGGCGGACCGTGTTCTGGCCATTCCCAAAGTCCGGGTCGAATGGAACAGCCACGTGGTGGACATCCTGGGGGAAGACTCCGTCACCGGAGTGTTGCTCAAGGACACGGTCACCGGGGAGGAGCGAAGCCTTGCCTGCAGCGGGGTCTTCATGGCCATCGGGCACACCCCGAACACAGCCTTCCTGAAGGATGCGGTGGGGTTGAAGGAGAACGGCT
Organism: Gemmatimonadota bacterium; assembly: GCA_050114895.1. GTDB lineage: Bacteria > Gemmatimonadota > Gemmatimonadetes > Longimicrobiales > Gaopeijiaceae > JASFRP01. The sequence goes on along the minus strand of JASFRP010000035.1, from coordinate 4,760 downwards.
ATATCCGTGTGGAGGCCGGCACGACCCGGACCGATGTGGAGGGGGTATTCGGGGCCGGGGACGTCATCGACGACCACTATCGGCAAGCCGTCACGGCCGCCGGCACCGGGTGTATGGCGGCACTGGATGCGGAGCAGTGGCTGGCGGAGAAGGGCTGAATCGCCCCTTGCCCTCGACCCCGGCGAGACAATCCGGGACGTGAGGAACAGGGGGCCGGGAGGGTGGCCGAGTGGGGTCCGGGAAGCGGTCTCGGACCCCTTCTTCATCATCGTCGATCATGAGGAGGATGAATGACGGAGTTCGACGGCAGAGTGGCCCTCGTCAGCGGGGGAACGAAGGGGATCGGACGCGCCCTGGTGAGAGACCTCATGGGTGCGGGATTTCGCGTAGCCTTCAACGCCCGCACACCGGCGGACGTGGAGGCATCCGTGGAGGAGCTGTCGGGCTTCGGCAGTGGAGAGGTGTTGGGGATGGTGGCGGACGTCAGGGACGCCGATTCCTGCTCCCGCATGGTGAAGGAAACCGTGGACCGGTTCGGCGGACTGGACGTTCTGGTGAACAACGCGGGAGTCGGGCGGTTCGCACCCATCCACGAGATGTCCCTGGAAGACTGGCACACCCAGATCGATACGAACCTCAGCGGGGTGTTCTATCTCTCCCGGGCGGCGGTCCCTCATCTCAAGGCATCCTCGGATGCGTGGATCGTGAACATCGGCTCCCTGGCGGGACGGAACGCGTTTGCCGGTGGCTCGGCCTACAATGCCAGCAAGTTCGGTCTTCGGGGAATGAGTGAAGCCATGATGCTGGACCTGCGGTACGAGGGAATCCGGGTGACTCTCGTCATGCCCGGGAGCGTGGCGACGGACTTCGGAAGCCGACCCGCCGGGGCGAAGGAGGGGTGGGCCCTGACGTCCGAGGACGTCAGTCGTGCTGTCCTGGATGTCCTCCGGTACCCCGGGAACGCCCATGTGAGCAAAGTGGAGATGCGGCCGGCCCAGCCTCCCAGAAAGTAGGGGGAAGGTGCCGGGCACCCCCCGGAGAGAGGGGCACGGGGTGGTGGAGTGACGGGAGAGGCTACGTGAAAGAGAAGGGAGGTCCCCATGTCCGGTGGATACAGGATCGAGGAGGATTCCCTGGGGGAGGTTCGAGTGCCGGAGGGCTCTCTGTACGGCGCTCAGACCCAGCGCGCCCTGGACAACTTCGAGATCAGTGGGCAACGCTTTCCCCGGGGATTCATCCAGGCGCTGGGGCAGGTGAAGGAGGCTGCGGCCGTCACCAATGGGGAGCTGGGGGCCCTGGACCCCGCCTTGGCGGAGGCCATCGCCAGCGCCGCCAGGGAGGTGGCGGGCGGCGACTGGGACGAGCAATTTCCGCTGGACATCTACCAGACGGGCTCGGGCACGTCAACCAACATGAACGCGAACGAGGTGATCGCTCGTCGCGCCAACCAGGCCCTGGCTCTGGCTGGGGTTGAGCTCCGGGCCCATCCCAACGACCATGTGAATTTTGGCCAGTCCTCGAACGATGTCATTCCAACCGTGATTCATGTGGCGGCGAGAGTGGCCATCGAGGAGGAGCTCATCCCGGCCCTGACCGTCCTGCTGGAGGCCCTTCGGGAGAAGTCCGAGGAGTTCGATGGGATTCTGAAGTCGGGGCGAACGCACCTGATGGATGCGACCCCCGTACGATTGGGTCAGGAGTTCGCCGGGTATGGCCGCCAGGTCGAGCTGGGGATCCGCCGACTGAAGGGAGCGTCCGACGAGCTGGCGGAGCTGGCCCTGGGGGGGACCGCCACCGGAACGGGCATCAATACCCGGTCCAGCTTCGCCCCAGGAGCCATCGCACGCATCAGCGCCGCCACGGGGCTTCCCTTCAGGGAAGCAGAGAACCACTTCGAGGCTCAGGGGGCCAGGGATGCCGCCGTCAGTGTCTCCGGGGCCCTCAACACGGTGGCCACGAGCCTGATGAAGGTAGCGGACGACATTCGGTGGCTGTCTTCGGGCCCCACCTCCGGGATCCACGAGATCACCCTTCCCGCCGTTCAGCCAGGGAGCTCCATCATGCCGGGAAAGGTGAACCCGGTCATGGCCGAGGCCCTCATGATGGTGGCTGCCCGGGTGATGGGGAACCACGTGACCGTCACCGTCGCGGGAAGTCGCGGGAACTTCGAGTTGAACGTCATGATGCCGGTCCTGGCCCATTCCCTCCTGGAATCCATTGCGCTTCTCGCCGGAGGAGCCAGAGCCTTCGCCCAGCGGTGCGTGAAGGGGATTCAGGCGAATCCGGAGCGGTGCAGGGAGCTGCTGGAACGGAATCCTGCCATCGCCACCGCGCTCAACCTCCGTATCGGATACGACCGGGCCTCTCAGGTGGCGAAGGAGGCGGCTCGGGACGGGGTGAGCGTACGGGAGGTGGTCAGGAGACACGGTCTCATCCCCGAGGAGGAGCTCGACCAGGCCCTGGACGTGAGAGGAATGACGGAGGGAGGTGGCTGAAGCCAGGAATCCCGCTGGAGCCAACGGGTTTCAGGAAAACGACCGGGCCCCGGGGTCTCGCGACCCCGGGGCCCTCCCTATGGAACGATCCAGCGTCGTCCTATGCGCTGGCCTTCTGGCTGCTGAGGTCCAGGAGTGGGGCGCCCAACTTCTTCTTCAATTCGGAGAGAGGCATACCTCCTGTTGGAAGGACTCGGGTTTCGTCTCCGTCGAGGTAGATGGGAAACGCCCAGTCCCCGTCCACGTGGACGACCTGAACCAGCTCCGGTGTGGACGGGTCTAATGGAGAGGGGACGGGCTTGGTAATCCCTCTCCACACCTTGTCCAGGAGCGACATCCGTTCGTTGATGGAGTCGGCCCACGACGCCATCCGGAGTATTGCCCTTTCCCGAGTTGTCAGGGGTCGGACGACCTGCCTGTGTCCCGGGAAGCTATGGGAGAGGAGAAAGGCCATCGCCTCCGTCTCCGGCATTGGCTCCGCATTGATCTCATGGTATCCGGGTGTCTTGACCCGGGTATGCTCCCGGAGGTCAATGAATCCATCGGCACTGATCCTCATGTTCATACGCTTCTCCCCACTCCTGGACTCCGCAGCCATGGGCCGAGTCGGCCCGCCGCAGAAGAACGACAAGAGGCGTGCCGATGGGGATGGCCAGGGCGGATCGGGCCGCATTCCCACCGCAAACCCATGTGATTGGATCAGTTAGGTGCTGAGGGAAGAACATCTCCGTCGGCGGTCCGGAGTGGAGGAAAGGGCACCTCTTTTCCCGTGGAAAGAAAAAAATGCATAGCCTGATTCCTTGACCGGGTGCCGTTCTCCACTCACCTTCGGACTCCCATGGCACACCTTGCACGGGATGAGGACGAATTCGGGGCTCATGTGTCCACCGCCGGCGGCGTAGACCTGGCTCCGGGGCGGGCGCGGGGGATCGAGTCCGTCTGTCTGCAGCTCTTTACGAAGCAGCCCAACCGGTGGGCCGAACCCACCGTGGAGCCTGCCCTCGGGGGCTCGTTCCGTCGGGAGATGGAGAGGCACGGGATCCGGGTGGCCGGCTCCCACGACTCCTACCTCATCAACCTGGCGTCTCCGCGGGAGGATCTCTGGGAGAGGTCACTGGAATCTTTCCGGAGGGAGTTGGAGCGCTGCGCGGCCCTGGCCCTGGATTTCCTGGTGACGCATCCCGGAAACGCCACCGATGGTGACCTGGAGAGCGGAATCGCCAGGAACGCGGAGGGGGTCACCAGGGCTCTCGAGGCCATACCGGGACGCACAACCGTTCTCCTGGAGCTCACCGCCGGGGGCGGTTCCACCGTGGGCGGTTCGTTTGAACACCTCGCCGCAATTCTGGCCCGGGTTCCCCGGGGTCTCCACTCCCGCCTCGGCGTGTGTTTCGACACCTGCCATGCCTACTCGGCGGGATACGACCTGGTAGGGGATTACGAGGGTGTCTGGGCGGCCTTCGGCGATCTTCTGGGCCTGGAGCGGTTGGGTCTCTTCCACATGAACGACTCCCGGAACCCCTTCGGGTCGAAGAAGGACCGCCACGAGCACCTCGGTGAGGGAAGCCTTGGCCGCGAGCCGTTCCGACGTATTGTTCAGGACGATCGGTTCCTTGCCATCCCCAAGATCCTCGAGACGCCGAAGGAGCCGGATCCCGTGGGAAATGACCTGCGGAACCTCGGTTTCCTTCGGGCGCTCAGGAGGGAGGCCAGGGAGAGATCCTAGACGGGAACGGCGGACCCTGTGTATATTGGACTTGGAGCGTGTCAGAGGGCTTCGTTACTGAGCCAACACAGAAGAAGCCGGGACTGACTCCGCCGGCGGACGTCCTGCCCCCAAAAGGGACTGCGGATGCCGATGGGAAGTCGCAGATGTTTTCACCCGGGCTTCAATAACTGCCCTCTGGTGCGTGTCCGAAGGCCGGCGTCCACATGATGCCGGCCTTCTTCATAGAAGGATAGAAGGAGAGCGACCCATGGCTGACCTGTCCCAGGCTTCTTTCCAGGATCTGATTCGGGAAATGATCAGGCGCCTGGATACCGATCCGGACCGGGAGGGGCTGGAACGGACCCCGGAACGCGTCGAGCAGTCCATGCAGTTCCTCACCCGGGGCTACCACATGACCGCCGAGGACGCCATCGGAGACGGGATCTTCGAGGAGCGGCATCACAACATGGTCATGGTGAAGGACATCGAGCTCTACTCCATGTGTGAGCATCACCTCCTGCCCTTCTTCGGAAAGGCCCACGTGGCGTATATCCCCG
>JASFRP010000034.1:0-11496 GCA_050114895.1 Gemmatimonadota bacterium | reverse complement strand
TCCCCCTCACCCAAGATAGGAGCACTCGGCGGAGAGGGTCAAGCAATCATCTTCCCACCCGGATGAGAGGACGGAGCCGGTCCAGCGTGGCCGGCCCAATGCCGCGGACCCTGAGAAGGTCCTCCGGAACCTGAAAACGCCCCTCCCTGGAGCGGCTCTCGAGGATCCTCTCCGCGAGGGCCGGACCGATGCCAGGAAGTACCTGAAGCTCCTCGATGCCGGCTCGGTTCAGGTCCAGGAGTTCCCGGGACACGCCCGGGATGCGGAGCTCCACGGGCACGCCGCGAGAGAAATCCAGGTGCGGTCGTATCCGGGCCAGCGTGGCGGGCCCGATTCCCGGCACATCCAGGAGATCCTCGGGACGCTGGAACCCTCCCTCCTCGGCCCTGTGCCGGATGATGGCCTCGGCGACCCGAGGCCCTACTCCTGGAAGACGGTCGAGCTCCTCCTCTCCACTCCGGTTCGGGTCCAGGGTCTCCCGGACCCCCAGGGGCTCGGATCGACGGGACTGGGCATCCCGTGTCTCCCTCGCTTCCTCCAGCAGCACCGGCAACTGGTTTTCGGCCAGGCCGTCGGGCAGAACGCTCGGTTCCGGGGGTCCCGTCAGGATCACGCGAGCCACCGCCAGGGCCAGGAGGAGCAGCGCCCCCTTCAGGAGACCCCTTCCTTCCAATGGGGTCATGAGAGAAAGATCAGGGTCTCGAAGGGGCGGGGGGATGGGCGGGCGGGGCCATCACCTGCTGGCGGGAGCCGGGGCCCCGGCGGACGGCGCCCTGGAGTCGATGACGAACTGGCCGAAGATCCCCAGCTGGAACTGGGTTGAGCCCTCATGACGTCCTATGAAGGACTGCCGGTCCGTATAGGTCAGGTGGATCCCGACCTCCAGGGGAATGATCCGGGTATCCAGGGCGAGATTGACGCTCCGGCTCAGGTAGTCCACAAAGGGGATGCATTCGGATCTGCTCGAGGGGATTCGGCATTGCAGCTCCGAGGCGTACTGGTATCCCACGGACATCCTCAACGGCCCGTCGAGCCGGCCTCCCAGGAGAGGGGGTTCCGCCACTGCCGCGGAGAGCGCGAAGGTGTGGCTCCTTCTCCGGTTTCGTGTGTCCCCCGTGGGGTCCCGGCCCTCCCCGTCCGTGACGCTTCCCCGGTACATGGACGTGACCTCTCCCCACCACCGGGCGTTCACCTCGAATGGGACCTGACGCTCCTCCAGCACCCTCCTCTGGAACCCCAACCCCCCGAAGGTGGTTTCCACCCGGTTCTCCCTGTAACCGGAAACCAGGGAGAGAGAGGGGAGGACCGTTCGGACAATCCGAGGGAGGGGCACCTGGGTCAGGTTCAAACGGAGGTCCGGCCAGCTGCGGTTCCTGAGCTCTCGATCACTCCGTAGATGCAGGATCTCGGTCCGGGAATCGGAGTAATTACCAGAGAGCCTGAGGCTCAAGGGAAGGCGGACCCCCGTACCGGCGGTCCAGAGCGTACGACCGGTAAGGATGGAGGCCGTGTCCCCGTCCACGAACCGGAAGTCGTCTTCACTCCCCCATCCGAATTGAAAGCCGGGTCCAGGGTCGATGGGCCTCCTGTAATAGCGGGCGGTGAGTCCGCCCTGCCTCGTGACGTTTATGGCGTCCAGCGCGCCCATCAGTCGTCCCAGGAGGCCGGGACTCCTCCCCTCCTGAACCTCGACTTCACCCTGCACCCCACTCGCCCCGGCCGTATCGACTCCGGGCCCGGAGGCGGCACCCAACCCCAGCGCAGGGACGAGGGCTGCCGGCTCCAGGGAGACCGCGATCCGGGTGTTCCGGTTCCCGCCGACGTTCCTCTGGAGGAGAAAGAGGGTGTCGGCCCCAAGAGGGACTCGCTCCACCAGGGCACCGGAACGGTCCGACGCGTAGTCGGTGGAGAGGACGAAGTCGGTTCGAAGCCAGGAGGCCAGAGAGGGCCGGAACCCGATGCGGGTCCTGAGGTTCCGGTTCGTCTCCCAGCCAAGGTCCAGGGGGCCGGGCCCCCATCTCTCCCGCTGGAGAAGGGGCTGGAGCCGGGGATCGAGGACAGCTTCGGATGAGGGTAGAAGATCCCGGACCGAAAAGAACGTCATCTCCCCCGTAAGGGGATCGAAGGGCCGGAAGCTGATGCTGGCGGTGGTCTCCAGAGCTTCCCGGGGCGAGCGTGTGGGAATCACAAGACTGTCCGAGGGACGGACGAGAATCTCCTCGAAACGATACGCTTCAGACTCTCTTCGGGTGTAGAGAGTGCCCAGGCGAAGGCGCTCGGGGCTCCACCGGACTCGGGCAGAGAGGGCCGCATCCTCCACTCGACGGGGTAGAAGTGCTCTGACGATCCCCTCGGCGAACCCGGGAATGAGTCCCACTTCCCTGACCTCCACCTCCTTTGAGTACTCCACCCGGGCGTCCACCCCCGATGCTTCCGCCTCCAGAGTGGTTGTGGTGATTCTACTTCGATCGTATCCGGCCCTGAGGCTCAGACCCGCCAGAATGGGGTCCAGGATCCGATTCCCCACGGGGGTCGTCTTTCGGAAACCCACTTCCACGCGGGTGTCGGTGGCGCCCGGCTCCCGGAGGCCTCGGAGCCTGTCGGCCCGGAGGTCGCTCTGGGCCAGGAAGGTGGGATCCTGTCCGACTCGGGCGTGCGTGACCGACACCGGGACGGAGACACCCCATGCTTCCGGGGCCACCCTGCCCAGCTCCAGCGTCGAGTGGAGGGAGAGACGGTTGTCATCCTGATATCTCGCCTCCTCGGTGAGCTGTCTGAAGAAGGGGCCCTGGCTCGAGTAGCTCAATGACGCCCTGAAGAGGCTCGGTGCCTCCAGGTTGAGGTCCAGGAAGCCGGCGTATCCCGGATCCTGGACCGCCCGGTCCAGGCGGAGATCGTTGATCCATACCGTTCCCCCCACGGGGCCCTCGGTGGAATTCCACACCCCCAGCGAGATCTCCCGGACCGCCGCCAGATTGGGAGCCCGTGCCCGGTCCTTGAGGAAGACGGCATAGGTGGAATCGGCGCTCCAGACTTCAACGGGCGGCCCCCCGGGGGAAGGCGGGGACCGTATGAGCTCCTCCTCCGCAAGGCGCCTCAGGATGAGCCATCGGTTGAAGTCCACCAACACCTCTGGCAGCCAGTCCGAGGGAGTGACGCCTGCCTCCGACGGAGGGGTCGGGCGGTCAGTGCGGAAGAGGTAGAAGTTCTCCGGGTCCGATCCCACCTTCAGGAAGAACTCGGCCCCGGACATCCCCCAGTCCCCCTCCGTGGCCACGACCCAGAGCCTCGCCTCCCGGTAGGTGAGGAAGTCCCTCGGTCGTTGGGGGAAGCGGCTGTAGATCTCCGCGCGCTCTCCCGGGGCCAGATCCTGGACCCTCAAGGACAGAGAGCTCTCGTTGAACTCCACTCCCTGGCCCCCGAAGGCCCGGGTGGGGTCGTCCAACTCGTCCCTGATCCCCGGTGGCGACTGGTAACGTCCTCCTTCCGTTAGGGAGCTCACCGGGCCGACCTCGAGCTGCCCGCCCGCCCCGGAGACGTCTCCGTGCCATCCCGAGAGAATCCCCTCCTGTCCCCGCTTCAACCAGCGGGATCCCACCAGCCTCATCCGAGCCAGGGTCAGGGCGTCCCGGCCGTTGGGGCCGACCACCGTGATTCTGAGGTGTTTCACGGCGCGCCAGTCGGCCTCCGTCACCCGCCCGCCCACGTTCGTGGCCAGAGCCCCCCGGAGGGGGATCCGATAGAGCTGGAACGAGCTCCCGGTCTCCTGCCGCGTTCTGGAGAGGTACGGGGAGCTCCCATCCAGCCGGACCACGTACCGATACACTCGATCCTCCGTGGCCAGGTTGCCGTCCCCGTCCAGGTCCTCCGTGTCGTTCCGTCCGTTTCCCGCCGTACAGTTGGCCCGGGGATCTCCAAGGGGGTAGATCCGCCCTCGTTCACCCAGACACTCCTCCACCCACACCCCCTTTCGGTCCAGGGCGTTGTTCCATATCTCGCCCTGCCGGGGATCCGCCTCCTGGTCCAGAATCCCGATTCCCCAGGGTTGCCCCGTTGCGGGGTCCACCCCCGTCAACCGGCCCTCCTGGTCCACGAAAAGGGCATCCTCGCTCACCCTGCCCAGGTCCACCACCAGGACCAGATCCTCTCCCCCGGCTGCGTAGAACTCCAGGAAATCCGTGCGGGAGAGGTCCGATCCTGTATTGGATAGAACGGAGGTGATGGAGCGCCAGATGGGTTCTGCGTCCCCCCCCACCTCCTCTGGGCCGAAGGTGAGACGGAGGCCGGGTTGCCGCGTCTCGGTTCCAGCGATGTTGATCTGTACGTCGATGTCCCTCTTGGGAAAAAACCCCTCGAAGATCCCCAGGCTGTCACCACCCGGTCCCTGCAGAATCCAGTTGTGTTGCCAGACCAGAGAGCCCGCGGCCTCCCCCGCCGGCGCGGTGGGAACGATGCCTTCCACGCCGTCCTCCTGCTCCGGAATGCTTCCCAGGTGCCAATCCCGGTCCAGGAGGGACAGCGGGAGTTGGTCGATGCTGTTGAAGTCGTCCAGATAGACGTCGCCCTGGGTGTTGGGGTTGGGAAGGGACAGAGCCATCTCCCCCGTGAGGTTCAGAGTGGCCGCGCTGTCGGCTCCGGCCCCCGGGACCCGGGCCGCCAGATGGTCGAGCCATGACGCCGGGAGGGTGAGGTTGCCGTTCAAACCTCCCAGGAAGATCGAGGAGGGCTCCATTCCGAGCTGCGGCCGGTTCTGGAGGGTGCGTTCCTGTTGGTACAAGCCCAGTAGGTGAAAGGCCCCTCGGTCCCCGAGGCCATAACGGGCATTGAAACCGAAAATGGCGGTGGGCGCGATCTGGAAGAGGGGCTTCTGCTCCCAGGTGGCCAGAATCCGGCCCTGGGGATCGCTTCCGAAGAGGGCGTCGGGTGAGAGGAGGGTCACCTGTCCCACGTCGTAATCGATGACGTAGTCCTCACCGGGCCGCAGGAGTCGATCTCCGAAATAGACCCGCTCGCTCCCGTCCCGGATCCCCAGGGCCCCAAGAGAGAAGGTCGAGATGAACCCCTCGGTCCGTATCCGGAAGGGAATGGTGAGCCGAAAGAGACCCCCATTCTCCCGCTCCACCGGGTCCACCGAGTCATAGATGACCGTGTTTGCGTCCGAGCCGAGGATCTCTCTGGTCTCGGCGGACGACAGGCCCAGGGAGGGAACGGAGGGTGGTTCAGCGAAGGGCCTTAGAGTGGGAAAGACGATGAACGTTCCCGAGACGGGTGGCCGCTCCTGGAAGAACTCCTGTGCCGGCCGGTATATGAACACCGGGTCGACCTGGTCGACGGGGGCCTCCTCATCCAGCCCCATGAGCTTCAACAGGGTGATCTCCTCCCCCGTGGACCGGCGCTTGAACGTCCGCCCCGCCGAGAGCTCCCCCAGGGAGAGGCTCAAGGCCACGGAGCTGGCTTCCACGTCGTCGGAGCCTGAGATGCGGTAGACCTGGTGCATCTCCATCTCCCAGGTCGGGCTCCCAGGCTGGTGCTTCGGACCTGAGGCCTTGAGGAGCCTGAGGCTCGGCCGGATCCCCGCGTTGTGCAACCGTTCCGGGTTGTAGTCGCCCACGGTGTCTCCGGTGGCGGTCACAAACGTCACCGCCAACATCTCCTCCCCCCGGAGGGGCCGGCGGAGGGCCACCCACAAGCCGCTGGGATGGAGGAAGTAGTCTACTCCGGGCTGGAGGTACCGGAACCACCCGGACTCTGTCACCGTGACCCCGTCCCGCTCGGCGGAGGCCTCGGCCTGGATGTAGCCCTCAACCTGCTGACGGGTGACAGGGTCGTTCTCGAAACGATAGAGCTGCACGGGCTCGGCCCCTGGTGTTACGGCGGGCGGAGCGCTCCCGGGGTCCAGGGAGAGAACGTCCAGATGAGGGAAATCAGTGATCTCCCGGGGATCCAACAGGAAGAAGAATTGGCCTGCTACGAAATCGGCGTCGTCCAGGACCAGCGTATCCTCCTGGACAAAGGCCTGGCGGCCCCCGACCCCTGCGAGCTCGAACTCCCGGGACGAGATATCGCCGTTCTGCTGTGCCCACACCGCCTCGAGATTCAGGGGACCGGCCTGAGCCAGAGCCCGGAACCCGAAATTCCCAGCCGGAATCCCCTGGGTGAGAAAGCGAGATTCCGGGAACCTGAGAGTCACGTCACCCACCTCCACCCGCTGGAGGAGCTCTCCAGCCCGTCCCTCGTAATACATGTTCACGTTGTTGGCGGCGGAGAACTCCCGGGTCTCGTCGTAGTCGACATCCACATGAATCCGGTCCGCAATGATTCCCCCGGCCTGGAGGCCGAACTGGACGTCGGGGCTGAGCTGGGGGAAGAGCCCCGGGTCGCAGCTGACCTGTAGGCCAGTCTCGCAAGGAGTGAATCGATTCCAATCCCCCCCGAACTCCCCCCTTCCCCGAAGCTGGAAGTCCAGCTGGGCGAACTCGGAGTCGAAGAAGGAGGATCGCTCCTGCTGCGAAGGAACCTCCTGTGGAGGGCTACGGAGCGGGCCTTTTGCCGGGTCCCTGCGCCCCCGGTCCCCGTCCAGCCAGGGTGGCAAATCCGGGAGGGATGGCAAGCTGATGGGGAAAGGGAGTGGCCGATGCTGCAACCCGAGGCGGACCCAGGGGCCCTCCCACCGGTAACTCCAGGCGGGTCCACCGACTGGTCCGGGCCCGGTGGGCCCCGGGGCGGACAAGACCAGCGTACCTAGGAGTAGGAGTTGGAGGTTCGGCATCAAGCCTCAGCTCGGGGACCGGCAGGCCCGGTTCTGTGTATATTCCTCAGTTGATGAGAGCGGACGCGGAGAACCGACTCCGTCCCTCTTTCCTTGAATTCATCGGAGCCTGGGCGTAAAGAGGCAACGGCACTCCAAAGATGTCCATTCTGATCCGTTACCTGATCCGGAGCCATGTTGGCCCCTTTCTCTTCTCCTTTACTCTCATCACGGGGCTCCTCTTTCTGAATACGGTGGCCCAGCGGTTGGATCAGCTCATCGGGAAGGGCCTGCCCTGGACCGTCCTGGCTGACTTCGCCATTCTCGCCCTTCCCCACACCGTGGCGCTCACCCTTCCCATGTCGGTCCTGGTGGCCGTTCTGTACAGCTTCAGTGACCTCACGGCGGAGAACGAGATCACCGCAATGACCGGCGGGGGTGTCAATCCGGTGCGCCTCCTCATGCCCCTGGTGGGGATCGGTGTCATCCTCGCCGGCCTCATGTTTCTTTTCAACGACAAGGTCCTGCCCGAGTCGAACCATGCGCTAAAGAACCTGCTCGTGGATATCGGCCGCAAGAGCCCCACCTTCCAGCTCAGAGAGCAGGTGGTCAACGAAGTCGTGGCGGAAACAGAGAATCGACGCCGTATATACTATCTGCAGGCCTCCCGTATCGATCCCGTCACGGACGAGTTGGAGGATATCGTCATCTATGACGTGAGCGACCCCTCGGCCCAGCGGACGACGTACGCCAAGCGGGGGACCATGGCCTTCAGCCAGGACCAGACCGACCTCTACCTCAACCTCTACGACGGGTCGGTGTTCGAGGTCCCGAAAGATCGCCTGGGGGGATTCCAACAGGCGGAGTTCGCCCAACAGTTTCTCCCCATCCGGGGGATCTCCAACATCCTGGAGCGAGGATACGCCTCGGACTACCGATCGGACCGGGAGATGTCCACTGAGATGCTGGGGTGGCGGGCCCTGGGCTATGAGCGAGACAGGGCGGAGGTTCGGGAGGAGGCGTACGGATCCTCACTCGTTGCGGTGAAGAGGGCCCTGGGCTGGACGGGAACCGGCGAGGGGATGGTCCCCCCGACGCCGTCTCGCGGCTCGGACGGTGTCGCGGCCCGACCTGACCTCATGGTCCCGGCAGGACTCCGGCAATCGGAAGTGCTCCCGCCGGACGGGGTGACCCGAGAGGTGGTGACTGCCTCCAAGACACAAGCCGAGCGGGACGAGAGCTTTCGCCTGGCCGCCATCAAGTACCGGGTGGAGATCCACAAGAAGTACGCCATCGCATTCGCCTGTATCGTGTTCGTACTCCTCGGTGCCCCCCTGGCCGTTCGGTTTCCCAGGGGCGGGGTCGGAATGGTCATCACCGCCTCCGTGGTCATCTTCGCCATCTTCTGGATGTCGCTCATTGGAGGGGAGACCCTGGCAGACCGTGGGTACATGAGCCCAGCCATGTCCATGTGGCTCCCGAACCTCGTCCTCCTCCCCATCGGGATCATCATGGTCAGCCGGATGTCGAAACAGATGGCCACGGCGAGGGCCGGTGGATGGGACGATCTCTTCTTCACCCTCACGAAGTGGGTCCGGCGACCCTCCCAGGCGGCTGAGCCCGCCGAGGCGAGTCCCGCGGCATGATCCGGATTCTGGACAGGCTTTTGGCCAGGTCTTTCATGAAGGTGTTCCTGGCCTTCATCCTGGGTTCCCCCATTCTCTTCATCCTGGGGGACATCACCGAGAACCTCGAGGATTACCTCGGAGCGGGCCTCACCTGGTTCGACGTGGGCCTGGCGTACGTCTACAAGATGCCCCAGTTCATCCAGTGGTCCTTTCCCATCGCCGCTCTGGTGGCCGCGGTCTTCACCGTGCAGACCATGACGTTGCACCGGGAGATCGTGGCGGCGAAGGCCGGGGGCATCTCCTTCCACCGCCTCATCGTCCCCGTGATCATCCTCGGCGTTCTCCTCACGGGGGTGGCCCTGGGGTTGGAGGAAGTGGTTCCCCGTAGCAACCGCCGGGCCGCCGATATCCTGGGCCAGGAGGACACGCGCCGAGAGTGGAGGACCAACTTCGTCTTTCAGGGAGAGGGCGGGAGGAATTTTACCATTGAGCGGCTGAGCGTGGCGGATGGGACCCTGACGGGGATCGTCATGGAGACGTTGGATCCCAGCACGAGCCGACCCCTGACCCATCTGACCGCAGAGTACGCCGGCTATGACCCGGAGGTCGGTTGGACCTTCAACGAGGGATTCTACCGAGTGTTTCTGGACGGGGGGGAGGAAGTGGCTGCCCAGTTTCAGAGGTTCCGCACCCGAGGGTTCACCGAGCGTCCGGAGGATTTCCTGGAGGAGCCGAGGAAGCCGGAAGAGATGACCCGAAAGGAGATGGGACGGCTGGCGGACATCATCCTGCGGTCGGGAGGGACGCCGACCAAGCTTCTGGTGGACCGGGAGGAGAAGATCGCCATCCCCGTGGCAACTCTCGTCATCATCCTCTTCGGCGCGCCCCTGGCCACGAGCACCAAGAGAGGAGGCACCGCCTACGGCATCGGTGTCGCTCTTCTGTCCACCATCCTGTACATGCTCCTCTTCCGGATCTCGGGGGCCGTCGGCGAGACGGGTGCGCTGGATCCCATGGCGGCGGCATGGCTTCCGAACCTGATCTTCCTCGGTGCGGGAATGGTCTTCCTCACCCGGGTCCGGACGTAGGATCCGCCGCATCGCCGGTTGAACCGCGATCCAGGAGGCTCCTCTGGAATTCCGGAGTAAGCTCCCCCTCCAATATGGGACGGACCGGGCCCTCCAGCCTCACCTCCCTTCCCACCGACACGGTGACGGCAAAGTCCCCTCCCTCCATCGCCACTCGGATCCTTCCGGGGGTCAGGAGGCCCCGCTCTACACACGCTGCCGCCACGGCACAGGCACTGGTGCCGGAGGAGGCGGTTCGTCCAACACCCCGCTCCCAGATCAGGATCTCCACCGCCGCCTCCCCCGTCACCCGGGCCAGCTGCACATTGGCCCCCCTGGGGAAGACCGGGTGCTTCGTAAGGAAGGGTCCGAGCCGTAGCAGATCCTGCTGGGAGAGGGTCTCCCGAAAGCTCACGCAGTGGGGGTTCCCCACCGATACCGGCTGGATGTCCAGCTCCTCCCCCGACGGCCCTTCCAGGTAGCGACCTGAACGCAACCCCCGGGGGTCTCCGCCCACGGCCGCCATCCCGAAGCGGACGCGTCCCATCTCCACCGCCACGTTCACCAACCCTCCCGGCTCCCTGCCCAGGATTTCCATCTCCACCGTCTCCCCCCCCACCTCCACAGGGAAGGGTTCACCCTCCCGGACCCGACCCCGTCCGAAGAGATACGCCCCCAGGACCCGGAGTCCGTTCCCGCTCCGCTCGAACTCCGAACCGTCCGGGTTGAACATCCTCAATCGGAATGGCCCCTCCCCAGCCAGGAGGGCCACGATCCCGTCGCCCCCCGGCCCTCGCCACCGGTGGCAGATCCTCTGGACCGTTTCGGCGCTGACGGGCCAGTCGCACCCCTCCTCGAACACC
Organism: Gemmatimonadota bacterium; assembly: GCA_050114895.1. Lineage (GTDB taxonomy): Bacteria > Gemmatimonadota > Gemmatimonadetes > Longimicrobiales > Gaopeijiaceae > JASFRP01. Next base: position 1,190 of record JASFRP010000034.1, on the reverse strand, counting down.
AGGTAGTCGTTGCCGTGGCCGTGGCCTTTGAAGAACAGGCGGCTCAGAGAGAGTTCGTGGTCCATGGTCGAAGCTCGTCCAATCGCAAGGGTCGTTTTCGGGAATACCAGGCCACCCCGAGAACCAGGTCGGCGACCCGGCCGGGGCGCTCCCCCCCACCGGAATCAGCCCTCCGCCAGCAGCTCCTCTACCTCCTCCAGGCACACGGGCAGAGATCCGGTGAGGCTCTCCGATCCGGATTTCGTGACCAGAAGATCGTCTTCGATACGAACACCGATTCCGGTGAACGGACCGGGAGCCTCCTCGGCTACCGCCGGAAAGTACAGTCCCGGCTCCACCGTGAGGACCATGCCCTCTTCCAGGACCCTTGGGCGCCCACGGATGGCGTAATCCGACACGTCGTGGACGTCCAGACCCAGCCAATGGGAGGTCTGGTGGGGGAAGTACCGGTCATAAGCCTTCTGCTCCAGGAGATCGTCGGCGTTCCCAACCAGGACCCCCAGCTCCAAGAGGCCCTCGGTGAGGACGCGTATCGCCGCTTCGTGAAGGAGGTCCACCGTCGAGCCCGGACGTATCCGGTCGATGGCCGCCCGCTGGGCCGCCAGGACCACCTCGTAGACCCTCCTCTGATGGGCCTGAAACCGGCCGCCGACGGGGTAGGTTCGGGTCACGTCCCCGGCATAGAGATCCACCTCGGCCCCGCCGTCCAGGAGAACCAGCTCCCCATCATCCAGGGTGTGTTCGTTCGCGGAGTAGTGCAGGGTGCAGGCGTTCCCTCCCGAGCCCACGATGGTTGGGAAGGCCGGCCCGGCCGCCCCACCCTTCCGAAACGCAGATTCGAGAAGGCTCTCCACCTCCCACTCACCCATCCCAGGACGGGTGCCGGCCATCGCATCCCGGAACGCCGCCACCGTGAGGCTGGTGGCCTGCCGAATCTTCGCCAACTCCTCAGGGTCCTTTCGGAGTCTCAGCTCGTCCAGGATCTGACCGGGATCCTCCACGATCCGAGGTCCTTCCCCCTTTCGGGCTCCCCGCGCCCGGGCGGTTCTGAGGGAGTCCACCACCAGGGGCTCCAACCGCGGGTCCTCCCCAAGACGGAAGAAGATCCGGAGGGGGAGGCGAAGGAGCTCCGGGAGCCGCTCGTCAAGCTCCTCCGACGCGAAAGCGACATCGGCCCCGAATCGCTCCCG
>JASFRP010000033.1:0-11502 GCA_050114895.1 Gemmatimonadota bacterium | reverse complement strand
GGTGCTCGATGTGGGCCGGGATCGGGGCAGAGGCGGTCTCCCGCTCCGCCAGCCTTTCGGCCAACCACTGGAACCACTCGAAGTACGTCTCCCGCCCCCCGATCCGCCGCATCTCTTCCACCAGCCTCCGCAGTTTCACCCAGGAAAGGGCGATGGGACCGCTGTAGAAGTCGTCCAGTAGATCCAGGCTCACTTCCTGGCGATAGGTGAGGACCCCCAGGCTCTCCCAGGTTGTCATGAGCAGGCTCACAAGCCGCATGTCCGCACCCAGACGTTGCTCTAGCTCCGCCTTCGACAAGCCGCCGGGGAGATCGATGAGTCGGGTGATGGCTACCGCGAAGTCGGGCGTCTGGTACGACTTCACCAGCTCCAGCGCCGACTCTCGAGCCTTCCGGCTCCGGTAACGCCGGGTCTCGCTGTATGCGAACCCGAAACCCACGAGGACCGCGACTGCGGAGACAACCTCGGCAACTCCTACGACATCCACGAAAGGGGCCTCCTCATCCCCGCCATCCCATCCCTCTATCCCCCGGCCACGGCTCCGACGACCAGGAACGGCTCGATCCCCTCCACCACCGCATCCGGCAGAGGCGCGTCGGGGGCCTCGTGGGAGAGATCCTGCTGGCAGGCGAAGTAACGGACGAACGCTCTTCGCTCCCTGGTGACGTGATCCCGCACGGTGCCCCGAAGCACCGGATAGCGGTCTTCCAGGGCATCCAGAAGCGATCGCTGAGTCGCGGGGCCCGATACGTCCAGCGTCACCTCGGTCCCAACCTGGGCCAGGGTCCTGAGGTGGGTCGGAAGAACGACACGGATCATGGCAGCGTCTGGACCTCCACGGAGAGCACACGGGGGAGGTCCCGAACGATGGGCTCCCAGCTGTCGCCCCCATCCGGTGAGGCGTAGACCTGCCCGCCGGTGGTCCCGAAGTACACGCCGCACGGGTCCAGGGAGTCCAACGCCATGGCGTCCCTCAGGACGTTCACATAGCAATCCTTCTGGGGGAGGCCCCTGGTGAGGGGTTCCCACTCGTTTCCTCCCGTCCGGGTCCGATAGACCCGAAGCTTCCCTTCCGGCGGGTAATGTTCCGAATCGCTCTTGATGGGAACCACGTAGACCGTGTCCGGCTCGTGGGCGTGAACCTCGATGGGAAACCCGAAATCGGTGGGCAGGTTTCCGCTCACCTCGAACCAGCTGTCCCCTGAATCGTCACTCCGCATCACGTCCCAGTGCTTCTGCATGAAGAGGACGTTGGGTCGGGAGGGATGGAGGGCCATGCTGTGCACGCAATGGCCCACCTCCGCCGTGGGATCGGGGATGTACTCCGACCTGAGGCCCTGGTTGATGGGGCGCCAGGTGGAGCCACCGTCCTCGCTCCGAAAGGAGCCCGCCGCCGAGATGGCGATGAAGATCCGCCGTGCGTCGTTGGGGTCCTGGAGGATGGTGTGCAGGCCGAGGCCGCCGGCACCGGGCTGCCATTGGGGCCCGGACCCGTGTCCCCGGAGGCCCGCCAGCTCCTGCCAGCTCTTGCCGCCGTCGACCGTGCGGAAGAGCGCGGCATCCTCCACTCCGGCGAGGACGACGTCGGGATCCTCCGCGGACGGCTCCAGATGCCAGACTCGCTTGAACTCCCAGGGATGGGGCGTGCCGTCGTACCATTGATGCGTGCCGACGTCGCCCTCGTAAACGAACTCGTTCCCCACCGGCTCCCAGCTCTGGCCTCCGTCGTCGGACCGAGGGACCACCTGCCCGAACCAGCCGCTGCTCTGGGACGCGTAGATCCGGTTCGGGTCAGCCGGGGATCCCTTCAAGTGATAGACCTCCCAGCCGGCGAAGTGGGGCCCGTTGACCTCCCAACTCTTCCTCTTTCCGTCTGCCGTCAGGACGAAAGCTCCCTTGCTCGTACCGACGAGGACCCGTACCCGGCTCATACCGTGCTCCTTTTCCCGCTCCACGAGAGTGACGATGAATGTCCTGCGGGGTGGCCGCTGGTGGCGTGTCACCCGTGGACGGCGCGCGGGGGCGCCCCGTCCACGACCCGCCAGACCAGACGAGAACTGGCCGCTCCGATCCTCGAGCCCGAGGTCGGTGCGAAAACGTCGGACGGTCCGATGGCAGTCAGGGCACGAAAGCTCCCCCCTCCAGGGCCATGACCCAGGAGACGGGCCTTCCGAGTTCAAGTGCAGTGAAGCCAGCCGCAACAACTATGTATACCCGCTGGAGATGGGGCAAGGAGAATCTTCCGGACCGTGGCGGGGATAGGCTGCAGCGGGACTCGCGGACCCCGCCCTGTGCCGGATACAGTCGTCTCCCGTCACTCCTGCGGCACAAGGGAGGAAACGCCCAGGCGCACTAGGCCAGGTGGCTCACGACCTCCTCCAGATGGTCCAGACCCCGCTCCTCGGCTCCAATGCCCTGGGCCAGGAGGGGAACGATGGCCCAGACCCGCTCCGGCGATCGAGTCCCACGTTGGCGGGACTGTTTGGGTAGGGAACTCTCCCGGACCCCCCCCAGGTATCGATCGTAGTACCGGAACGCCGCTCCGTACGCCGACGCCGCTTTCTCCAAGAGCATCCTCTCGCTTCGGGGCAGGGTCCCGGCGACCGACGCCAGCCATACTTGAGCACAGCGCCTGGCCATCAGCCGCTGGAAAGCGGCCCAACAGAACCACTCCGGAGTCTCCCGGAAACCCTTGGACAGGTCGGAGACGTCGGCGAGGTACCGCCGGAGAGCGGATAGTCCCTGAGGGACCCCCCTCCACCCGTGCTCCCTCCCCTTGGCCACAGCCCGGCCCAGAGCTTCCCGGGTGACCTCGCCCGGTGGCCGGGCTTCCCCCTCCCTGACGAAGGCATAGACGGCATGGGGTTGGAGACCGCCCACGTCGATCCACCCCGCGGAGACCGTTCCATCCAGGAAGATCTGGCGGTTTCCGTCCTTCTCACGGTAGCCGGCGATCAACCCCCCATCCATGTGTTCGCTCATGACCGGCGTGCCGGCATCGACGTGCTCCCTCACGAACCGCCACAGTCCCTCGTGGTCCGAGGTGAGAGCCATTTCATAGCCCAGGCCATGACACAGGGGGAGAAAGGAGAATACCTCGAAGGGCCCGTCCTCCTCCGGATTTCCCCGGACGCCCATGAACGCGGGAGAGATGTCGTCGTACAGATAGCCGAAGCTGAAGGCCCATCCGCTGGCAGCGGCAAATTCCATGTATCTGATCGGGATGCCTGCGTGATTGAGGGCAGCGACCACGGCCATCGGCACACCGGCCCCGGCATACTCCGGGATGGGCTTCTCCGCGCGTTCCTGGACGGTCCGCAGCGAATATACCGCGCTGGGGGGGCGGGACCGCACCTCTTCCGCCAACTCTCTCCAGCTGGCATACCCGTAGTGAATGGCGAGGGCGAGCCGAGCTTCAGCCAGAGTGACGGGAGCCTGGAAGAGCTCGGCGTCACTCAGGCGGGCGTAGCGCCCGATTTCCCGGAAGATGGGGCCGCACGCCGAGAGGCCACTCCGTTGAGCTGCCAGGAGCCTCTTGGCCTGCTTCTTCAGGTACGCGAGATGCGGGTTCCTGGGGAGGGATGGAGTCACGGAACGCCTTCCTTTCTTGGCCCGTGGCCTGCGCGTTCGGGCGGAAAAGAAGGTCGGGTCTGACCAATAACGAGAGGTGGGTTGAACCCTTTCCGCAGGCCGGGCGGCGTCCTCTCTTCGCCTCCCCTCATTCTCGGAAACCGCGGATATCTTGTCAACGCCCCCCCCAACACCGCTCCACAGTCCCGCCACTTGCTGGCACCCCCCGACCCATCCTACCCTCTCGCAGGTTCGAGATGGAGGAGAGCGTTGATTACAGAGAAGCTCCGTCCCTTCGGCACGACCATCTTCGCGGAGATGACGGCCCTGGCCCAGAAACACAGAGCCATCAACCTGGCTCAGGGGTTCCCTGACTTCGAGGGCCCCCCTGAGATCGTGGAGGCGGCGGTTCGGGCCCTGCGTTCCGGTGACAACCAGTACGCACGGTCCCGAGGGCATCCCGAGTTGGTGCGAGCCGTCGCGGATAGCCAAAAGCGGTACTACGGGCTGGAGTACGATCCCATGGAGGAGGTGGTGGTCTTCTCCGGCGCCACGGAGGGGATCGCCGCTTCCCTCCTGGGGATCCTGAACCCCGGCGATGAAGTCATCCTCTTCGAGCCTTTCTACGACAGCTACCCGCCGGGGCTGGCCCTTTCCGGCGCCGTCCCCCGCTTTCTGACCCTCCGGTTCCCGGATTTCGCACTGGACGGGGACGCACTCCGAGCTCTGGTGACGGCCCGGACCCGGATGATCGTGTTGAACACCCCCATGAACCCTACTGGCAAAGTCTTCACCCGGGAGGAGCTTGGGGTCATCGCGGAGGTGTGTCAGGATCATGACCTTGTCGCCCTCACCGACGAGGTCTACGAGCATCTGGTCTTCGACGGCGCGGAGCACATACCGCTGGCCACCCTCCCCGGCATGCGGGAACGGACGCTGACCCTCTCCAGCGCAGGGAAGACCTACTCCTTCACGGGATGGAAGATCGGGTGGGGCACAGGGCCGAGAGCGCTGGTGGAGGGAGCCCAGGCAGCCCATCAGTTCCTCACCTACGCCATCGCCACCCCCCTCCAGGTGGCCGTGGCATACGCCCTGGACCACCACACCCATGAGTACGTCCACGCGTTCAGGGCGGAGTATGAGGCCCGCCGGGACTATCTGATCCCGGCCCTCGAGGATGCGGGGCTCCGGGTAGTAACACCGGAAGGGACCTATTTCATCTACGCCGCCTTCGGTGAGATCTTCGAAGGCGACGATCGGGAATTCGGCTACTGGCTCACGAGGGAGCACGGGGTGGCGGCCCTTCCCCCTTCCTCCTTCTATCAGGTGGGCGTCGACGAGGGGAGGCGCCTCACCCGCTTCGCCTTCTGCAAGCGGATGGAGACGTTGCAGAAGGCGGCCGACCGGTTACGGAGGATGGGGGAGGGGCGGCATCGAATCCGAAGGGGAGAGCAAACATGAAGGTGGCAGGCGTTCAGATGGACATCGTGTGGGAGGACCCCGAGGAGAACTTCCCCCGCGCCCGCGAATTGGCCGGAGAGGCAGTGGGAGAGGGGGCCAGGTTGATCGTCCTCCCGGAGATGTTCGCCACCGGCTTTTCCATGAACGCCAATCTGGTGGCCGGGTTCGGGGAGGAGACCCGGGACTTCCTGTCCGGCCTGGCCAGGGAGCTGTCGGCCTTCGTCCTGGGCGGGTACGGGGAGGCTGCCGACCCCCGTCCGGCCAACGCCTGCTCCATCTTCGATCCCAACGGTGACGAGATCCTCCACTACCGGAAGATGCACCCCTTCAGCATGGCGGAGGAGCATCTCCACTATCTGGCGGGAGAGGCGGTGGAGACGGTGACGGTGGAGGGGGTCCGGGTGACGCCCCTCATCTGTTACGACCTCCGATTCCCCGAGCCGTTCAGGGTGGCAGCCGTGGACACGGACCTGTACTGCGTGGTGGCGAATTGGCCTGAACCCCGTCGCAGGCACTGGTCCCTCCTCCTGCGGGCCAGAGCCGTCGAGAACCTGGCCTACGTGCTCGGGGTGAACCGGGTGGGATCCGGTGACGGACTGGTCTACACCGGGGATTCGGCCCTTCTGGATCCCATGGGAGACGAGGTGGCGGTGGCCGTTCCCAGCACCGAATCCGTCGTTCCCGGAGAGGTCGACCGCAGCCAGGTGTCTGGTCTGCGGGACGGCTTCGGTTTTCTTCGGGACCGGCGCCGCGAAGTTTACGACGGGCTGGAATCCGAAGGAACCTGACGCGCAGCCTTCCCCACGGGAACCCTGTCGGCCTCCGAGCCCCGCCGGCGTTAGAACTCCTCCGGCCTCAGGTCCTGTATGAAGGACGCCTCCACCCAGTAGATCCCCGCGTTCCCCGTTTCCGGAAGCTGGCGGAAACGCTTCAGGTACGCCCAGGTGAGGGTGTCCGGCAGGCTCTCCGTGGGAAAGGGGCGGGTGGACATGAAGAAGAGGTAGCGGCCGTCGGGAGAGACGTAGGGGGAGAATTCCCCACCCGAGGAGGTGTTGGCCGCTTCCCCCAAATTGATGGGCCCGCTCCAGCGATCATCCCGGCTCCGGAAGGTCACGTAGTAGTCCGCTCCACCCCGGGAGTCTTCTCGGTCCCCCGTGCACAGGATCAGGTAGCTCTCGTCGGGAGCGATGAAGGCGTTGAACTGGTTGGCGGTGGAGTTCACCCCCGGGCCCAGGCGCTCCGGCTCCTGGTACCGCCCGTCCACCAGGCGGGACCGGTAGATGTAGCTCTCCTGGCCACCGTTGAGGCCCCGGGTGAAGTAGAGGGTCCCGTCCAGCGTCATGGAGGGGAAGAACTCCGACTCCTCCGAGTTGACGGGTGGCCCCAGGTTGTAGGGTTCTCCCCACCCGTCTTCCTCCCGGTCCATCACCCAGATGTCCTGGTTGGCCCAGTTCCGCAGGTCATCCGGTCCCGGGTTCTCCACCCGTGTGGACAGGAAAAGGAACCGGCTCCCATCGGGGGAGATATGGGGCTCCAGGTTGAAGAAGCGGGAATCCCGGGAGAAGGGAGCCACCTCGGGTGCGCTCCAGACGCCGTCCGGCCCTCGATGGGTCTCGATGATGGCCGTCATGGTTCCCAGGAGCACGCCGAAGTAGATCTGGGACCCGTCGGGGGTCATGGCCACGTCCCGGGTATACATCCCCGTCGTGACGATCCCCGGGGCGAAGATCTCCGGCACGTCCCCGGGGGGCGTTTGCCCCAGGTATTCGCCGGTGAGAACGGGAAAGGCCGGGGAACCGGCGATGGCCGACGGGCCGGGCCCACAGGCGGCGGGACCGAGGAGGGGGAAAAGGGTGAGGAGGACGACCGGGCTTCTAGGCGACAACAGAATCGACCTGTGCATCGTGGCTCCAGTGGAGGGAATCTGGCTTCCGCTGGTTCGGACCGCAGGGACTCCTCACCATACGTACCGGCGGATGGAGTCTTGCCGTCTCCCCGACCCCACCTGTGCAACTCCGGCGACCTCAGACGTCACCGATGAATAGAAGCACAGGTCGCACCCCGCGACCGCAAGCGTGCCCCGTACCAGGAGAGAACATGATCGCCCTGAGATTCGGACTCGTCGCGGTGCTGCTGGCAGTGGGTTGGCCCGGGTCGCAAGACGTATCCGCACCCCTGCTTCCGGAGCCCCCGGACATCGTCCTCACAGGCCGGGTCACCGACGCGGCCACCGGCACCCCTCTCCGCAACGCCCAGGTCTCCATCCAGGGCGGGAGCCGGGGGGCCCTGGCCAACGACCAGGGCGTCTACGTCCTCGTCCTTCCCGACGGATGGGCAGGACGAGAGGTCACGGTGGTGGTGGAGCTTCCGGGATACGAGAGAGCCACCCAGTCCACGACCCTCTCCGCCGGGACCAACATGCTGGACGTGACCCTCTCCCCTCGGAAGAGCCTGCTGGATCGGTTGTTCCCCGGGAGGACCCGGCCGGCGGTGGAAGCCGAGGAGGTCCGCATGGACGCCGCAGCTCCCGGCTCGGCCCTGCTGTACCGCGTCGGGGGGCTCCGGGGGGCAGAGTTCAACACGGAGTCCTACGCCCTCATCAACGAAAACCGGTTTCTCTCGGTGGCCTCGAGCCCCCTCTCCACCTTTTCCGTGGACGTGGACCGGGCGTCGTACGCGAACGTCAGACGCTTCATCAACGAAGGCATTCGCCCTCCGGTGGACGCTGTCCGCATCGAGGAGCTGGTGAACTACTTCCCGTATGAGGATCCGGAACCCAGCGGGGCCCACCCCCTGGCCATCCGGGCTGAGGTGGGTCCGGCCCCCTGGCAGCCCCTCCACCGCCTGGTTCGCATCGGGGTGAAGGCCCGTTCCGTGGACATGGAGGACGCTCCCCTCAGCAACCTGGTCTTCCTCCTGGACGTCTCGGGCTCCATGAACAGCCCGGACAAGCTCCCCCTGTTGAAGACGGCCTTTCGGATGCTGGTGGGCGAGCTCCGTCCCCGGGACCGTGTGGCCATCGTGGTCTATGCCGGGGCCGCCGGCCTGGTGCTGCCTTCCACCCCCGGCAGCGAGAAGGAGAAGATCCTGGAGGCCATCGGGGAGCTGGAGGCCGGGGGCTCCACCGCCGGTGGCGCGGGCCTCCGCCTGGCCTACAAGGTGGCGGCGGAAAACCACATCCGCGGCGGGAACAATCGGGTGATTCTGGCGACGGACGGCGACTTCAACGTCGGCGCCTCCAGCGACGCGGAGATGGTGCGCCTCATCGAGGAGAAGCGGGACCAGGGCACCTTCCTTACGGTTCTGGGCTTCGGCACCGGGAACCTGAAGGACTCCAAGATGGAGCAGATCGCCGACCACGGGAACGGGAACTTCTCCTACATCGACAACGCCCTGGAAGCGAAGAAGGTCCTGGTGAGCGAGATGGGTGGAACTCTCCTGACCGTCGCCAAGGACGTGAAGATCCAGGTGGAGTTCAACCCATCCAGGGTCCGGGCCTACCGACTCATTGGATACGAGAACCGCCTGCTGGCGGACGAGGACTTCAATGACGACCGGAAGGACGCCGGAGACGTGGGGTCCGGCCACACCGTCACAGCCCTCTACGAAATCATCCCCGTAGGCGTCGAGAGCCCCGCCGTGGTTACGGACGTGGATCCTCTCCGGTACCAGGAGGAGACTCCCCCGTCGGCCAGCTCCGACTCCCCGGAGATCCTCTTCGTGAAGCTCCGCTACAAGGACCCGGATGGGAACACCAGCAAGCTCATGGAGCTCCCATTGAGGGACGCGGACTCCCGGCCTTCGGCGGACTTCCGCTTCGCCAGCGCTGTGGCCGCCTGGGGGATGCTCCTCCGGGACTCGGAGTACTGTGACGGTTTCACCCTGGGCCAGGTGGCGAAGCTCGCCCGGGAGTCCCTTGGGCAGGACGAGGGAGGGTACCGCAGGGAGTTCGTCCGTCTCGTGGAGACCTCCCAGTCCATGGAGCTTCTGAGCCAGGAGTCGGGGGTGAGGTAGGGATGGGGTCCGGAACCGGGAGGCGGAAGGGACTGCCTCCCGGCTCCGGTACCTCCGGCCCAGGGCGCAACTCACAGGCGACTCGAGCCCCACCACTTCTCTCTCTCTGGCATCCCGTACAGCCTACAAACTGCGTATCCTTCATTCGGGCCGTTTCACGGCCTGAAGCCAATGGAGTGTCCCAATCCCTCGGACCGGATGAACGGAAGGCTGGGCTGAATGGCCCTCATCAGCTGTCGGAACCTCCACGTGACCTGGGGTGGGCGAGCCCTCCTGGATGACGCCAGCCTCCAGATCGAGAGGGGCGAGCGGATCGGTCTCGTGGGCCGGAACGGGGAGGGGAAATCCACCCTCCTGAGCGTCCTCTCCGGTGCCCTGGAGCCGGATGAGGGAGAGATCGTCACCGAGGCGGGGATTCGGGTGTCCCTCCTGGAACAGCAGGTCCCGGTGGATCTCACCGGCACCGTCGAAACAGTGGTCCGGAGGGGCTTGAAAGGGCACGAGGAGAAGGACCACACGATCCCGCGTCTATGCTCTCTTCTCGACCCCGATCCGTCTCGGGAGTTTCCAGCACTCTCGGGTGGGCTGAAGCGGCGGGCTCTCCTGGCCCGGGCATTGGCCGCCGAGCCCGAGGTTCTTCTGCTGGACGAACCCACGAACCACCTGGACCTGGAAAGCATCCAATGGCTGGAGGCCTTTCTCCTCCGGGCTTCCGCCACCCTTCTCTTCGTGACCCATGACCGGGCCTTCCTCCAGAAGCTCTCCACGCGCATCCTCGAGTTGGACCGAGGTCGCCTGACCTCCTGGTCCTGCGACTACCCCACCTATCTCAGGCGGAAGGAGGAGCTCCTGGAGAACGAGGAGAAGGAGTGGGCGCTCCTGGACAGGACGCTGGCCCGGGAGGAAGAGTGGATTCGACAGGGGATCAAGGCCCGCCGGACCCGCAACGAGGGGAGGGTCCGCGCCCTGGAGTCCCTTCGGGCCCAGAGGGCGCAGCGGAGGGAGCGGGTGGGCCAGGTGCGGCTGAGCATTCAGCAGGCGGAACGCTCCTGGTCCAGGGTAATCACGACCCGGAACCTCTCCTTCGCCTACCCGGGCACACCCATCGTCGAGAAGCTCTCCACCACCATCCTGCGGGGCGACAAGGTCGGGATCATCGGGCCCAACGGGTGCGGGAAGACCACCCTCCTGAACCTCCTCCTCGGCCGGTTGGCTCCGCAGAGGGGGACGGTGAAGCACGGCGGTGCCCTGGAGATCGCCCATTTCGACCAACACCGGGAGACGCTTCGGGAAGACCAGAGCATTGCCGAGAGCATCACCCTGGCAAGCCATGTGGTCCTGGACGGGGAGCGGCGGCACATCATGAGCTATCTCCAGGACTTCCTCTTCACCCCCGAACAGGCGCGACAACCGGTGAGCACCCTCTCGGGCGGCGAGCGGAATCGCCTGCTTCTGGCGCGCCTCTTCACCCGTCCCGCCAACGTTCTGGTCCTGGATGAACCCACCAACGACCTGGACCTGGAGACCCTGGAGCTGCTGGAAACCCGTCTACTCGACTACGAAGGTACGGTCCTGGTGGTGAGCCACGATCGGAGCTTCCTGGACAACCTCTGCACCAGCACCCTGGTGTTCGAGGGGAGGGGAGTCGTGAAGGAGTATGTGGGGGGGTACTCGGATTGGAGGCGAGTGGTGGAACGGAGAGCCGAAACCAGCACCTCCACCGGATCCGGCAGGAAGAAACGTCCAACCACCCCCCGCCCCAGGACGGACACCTCCGGGAAGAAAGAGCGACTGAGCTTCAGGGAGCGCCGGGAGCGGGAGGGGCTTCCCGACCGGATCGAGGCGCTGGAAGCGGAGTTGGGGAGAGTCCACGAGAGAATGGCGGCCCCGGAGTTCTTCAGAGGAGACCCGGAGGCGATCCGGAGAGCCACGGAGCGATCCCGGCATCTTCAGGAGGAGATCGACGCGCTCTACGGGCGCTGGGCGGAGTTGGACCGGTAACGGGAGCCGGCTCCGGGGGATGGCCGGCATCCGAAGGAGGAAGGAGGGTGGCGCCCCGGGATCCCCTGTACGATCATCCTCCGGATGGAGTTCTTCGGTGGTTTCCTCAGAAGGAAAGGCGTCGAACCCCCGGTGACCGACCTTTCACAACAGTCACCCGCCCCCCCGGGTTTCCAGGTCTTCGCCAAGCCCGGGGGCGCCCTCTGCAACCTGGACTGCCGCTACTGCTACTACCTGGAGAAGACCGCTCTCTACCCCCGGTCCGGCCCGGCCCGGATGGAGGAGAGCCTCCTGGAGGCCTACATCGTCCAGCACCTGCAGGCAGCGGCAGGAGGAGAAGTCCGCTTCTCCTGGCACGGAGGGGAGCCCACCCTCCTGGGGGTGGATTACTTCCGCACCATCGTCACCCTGCAGAAGAAGCACGCCCCCCCCGACGTCCGGCTCTTCAACGCGCTG
>JASFRP010000032.1:0-11659 GCA_050114895.1 Gemmatimonadota bacterium | reverse complement strand
GGCCTATCGCATGCCTCTCTACCCTATTCCACCCCTGGTCTTCGCGCTGGCGAGCTGCCTCATCCTGGTTCTCGCCTATTTCGAGAGACCCGTGGAGTCCTCTATCGCCCTGGGAACGGTGGGGATGGGGATTCCCGTCTTCTTCCTTTTCCGCCGCCGGCAACGACGGGCCACGGGTGTGTCCCGGGCCCGGGCCGCCGAATCCTGAGAAGGTGAGGTCCACCATGCGAGTCTCAGTCCTACTCCCCTTCGCCGCCCTGCTCTGTGGCCCCCCTTCTCCGGCTTCGGCCCAGGAGGTCCAGGACTCAAGGGTTCAACAGAACCTGACCCAGGAGGAGCTGGACGCACGGGTCCGGAGCTTCCTCGAGAGGAACCGCCGGCGGTGGCGGGACCTGAACGTCCCCGAGGCCGACGGTCAGCGGCTGCACGACTTGATTGTGGAGAACGGGTACACCCGGGCCCTGGAGATCGGCACCTCCACCGGGCATTCGGGCATCTGGATTGCCTGGGCGCTGAGCAGGACCGGGGGCAAGCTCATCACCGTGGAGATCGACCGCGACCGGTACGAGGAGGCGTTGAGGAACTTCGAGGAGGCGGGTTTGAGCCGCTTCATCGACGCTCGCCTGGCGGACGCCCACGAGCTGGTCCCGGAGCTGGAGGGGCCCTTCGACTTCGTGTTCATCGATGCCGACAAGGACTGGTACACCAACTACTTCCGCGCCGTATTCCCGAAGCTGGAGGTGGGGGGGTGCCTCACGGCTCACAACGTCGCGGGCCGCCGCACCGGCTGGGTCCGGGAGTTCCTGGACGCTCTGGAGAGCACTCCGGGGTTGGAGACGGAGATCGTGGGCGGGCGGGGGTCAGGGCTGTCGGTGAGTTACAGGCGGGGCGAGGGTGGGTAAAGAGCGGTTCCCGCCCATTACTTCGGGGACGACTGCGCCGCTGCCATGCCACCAAGGAATCCCATCTCTTCGAGGAAGAACCATGCACCGCCGAATCAGTTCCCTGTCAGCGCTGGCCCTTCTCCCCTTTGCGAGTGGGGGCATGGGTTCATCTCCCGCTTCCTTGGGGGCGGCCGGCTCCACCGGCGTCGACTGGGGCACGCTGAGCTCCGCCCCCCTTCCCGACACCTACCCCCGGCAGCTGGGCGTCGACGCCGAGCACTACATCTTCCAGATCACCCTCCGGGACGACACCGACCGCATCGAAGGGGAGACGGAGGTCGTCATCCGATTCCTCGAGACGGGCGTCACCGAGCTGGCGCTGGACCTGGCGACGGCCTCGGGAGCCGAGGGAGGAACGGGGATGACCGTCTCTCAGGTCAGTTCTGACGGAGGCCCGGTCCAATGGGTGCATGAAGGAGACCGCCTCCGCATCACCCTGGCGGATGCTCCGGATAAGGGGGAGCTGCTCCGGTTCACGGTTCACTACGGCGGCATACCGGCGGACGGCCTCAAGATTGGGCTGAACAGCTATGGGGAACGGACCTTCTTCAGCGTCAACTGGCCCAACAAGGCCCGCCAGTGGCTCCCCATGATCGACCACCCCTACGACAAGGCCACAAGCGAGTTCATCGTTACTGCGCCGGTCTATTACCAGGTGGTTGCGAACGGTCTCCTCCTGGAGGAGGCCGACCTGGGAGACGGACGGCGGCGGACCCACTGGAAGGAGTCGGTCCCCATTTCCTCCTGGCTGAACGCGCTGGGGGTGGCACGCTTCTCTTCCCGGCACTTCGGCACGGTGAACGGCATTCCCCTCCAGACCTGGGTGTTTCCCCAGGACAGGGACGAGGGGATCGCCAGCTTCGAGGAGCCGACCCGGGACGCCATGGCCTTCTTCATGGAGCGCATCGGACCATACGCCTATGAGAAGCTGGCCGACGTCGAGGCTGCGGGGATGGGTGGGGGGATGGAGCACGCCACCGCCATCTTCTACGGCTCCCGGTCCCTGACCATGGAGCCCGCCACGGGGATCGTCACCCACGAGATCGCCCACCAGTGGTTCGGGGACTCCGTCACGGAGAGCGACTGGGACGACGTGTGGCTGAGCGAAGGATTCGCGACGTATCTGACCCTCCTGGCCACGGAGCACTACCGGGGACGGGACGCCTTCGTGGAGGGGCTGGAGGACGCTCGCAGAAGAGTATGGTCTGTTGAGGCCCGGGACCCGGAGGAGACGGTGGTCCACGACAACCTCTCCGACATGCGGGAGGTGCTGAGCGACCTCCAGTATCAGAAGGGCGCATGGATCCTTCACATGCTCCGCTGGGAGATCGGGACCGACGACTTCTGGGCCGGACTGCGGGAGTATTACCGCCGATACCGGGACGCCACCGCCTCCACCGCGGACCTGGTCCAGGTGATGGAGGAGGTCTCCGGGGAGGAGCTGGACTGGCTCTTCGACCAGTGGCTCCACCGGACCCCGTCCCCCTCGTTGGAGGGAAGCTGGTCCTACGACCCCGGGTCAGGTCAGGTCGAGATCCAGCTCGAACAGACCCAGCCCGGTGCCGCGTATCGCCTGGACCTGGAGGTGGGGGTTCGGGAAGCGGGCCAGGAGACCCTTCGCGTCGACGTGATCCGGATGACGGAGAAGCGACAGGCCTTCCAGCTGCCGGTCACGGAGGAGCCGGGAGACGTGGTCCTGGACCCCAACACCTGGGCGCTGGTTCGGGCGAGGTTCCAGAGAGGGAGCTGAGACTGAGCCCCTAGACGGAAAAGGGCTTGCCCGGGCAAGATCGGTGACCGCGATCTGCGCATGCCAGGAGGGACTGACTTCCCACGTGCGCCTGGTCCCAGGGTACCCTGAGCTGGCTCAGGGAGGGTCCCAGGATCTCGATGCGATCCTTCCGCATCTCCCCCAGGCCCATGTCGTATCCCATCTCCAGCTGAGCGATCCGGCTCGGGTCGTGGCTCATGATCCGGGCCGCCGTGGCGTCCGCCGCCACCAGGTCCGTGCTGGCGAGAAGGAGGAAGGACCCCAGGCGATCCCGCATGTCCACCGTGCGCCCCCCGTGGCTCCGATTGGGGCCGTTCCCCTCGATCCCCAGGGAGAAGTCGATGATGGCCATGTCCGGCTGGATTCCCCGGACCATGTCCAGATAGATGGCGGCGATGGCCCGAGGGCTGCTGTGGTCGAAGACCACGCCGCGGTCCGGGATCCCGTGGGGAAGGTCTCCGTAACGCCACAGGGGTGCGACGCCGACGAAGTTCTTGAGGGAGAGGGTAAGCTGTGCCGAAGAGTGGGTCTTGGCCACGGGGATCGAGACCACCCGGTCCGCGTTGGCCACCAGGCTCGAGACCAGGATCGTTCCGAGGGAGGTGGAGGACGGGACTTCGATCCAGGCCGGGGAGTCGGCTTCCAGGGAGGCGACCCTGGCCGGCCGGCCATACTCGGCGGCGAGGCGCGCCATCCCGGCGGCCAGGTTGGTGGATCCATCCAGGGTGACGGCATGATCCCAGGGGAGCTCCACGGCGTGGGAGCCGTCCCCCACGACGACCTCCGCCGCGCCCGCCCGCAGGCACTCCTCCGCCACGGCCAGCACGATCTCCGGCTTCGTACACTCCCCCCCGGCGAAGACGTCGCTCTGGGGGGCCCAGGGGAGGGTCACCATGTTGGGTTTGATGAAGACGGTCTCTCCGGGGTGGACCACCGTGCCGATGCCGCCGAGGGAGTCCAATGCATCCCGGGTCATGGAGGGGAGGTCGGTACCCGTGACCGCGGACACCCGGGCCGTAGGATCGGGAGGAGCGGTGGGGGAACCGTCGCAGCCTCCCAGCACCGCACCGCCGGCAGCCAGGGCGGAGACCCGCACGAACCTTCGACGGCTTATCTCAGGGTCCCGACCCCGACCCTCGCCCTCATCCTCGGCCATCGTCCGCTCCTCCTGTCTGGAGACCGCCTACCTGTGCATACGTGTGGGCGAGCCTCCGCATACCAAGGGAAGCGGGCGGCCCCGGGGGGGAGAGGTCAGCCGGCCGAGGAGTCGAACATCCAACCCATGACCCACCACCGCGTGCCATCGTAGAAGAGCGTCACGCTGTTGACGCCACGGGCATAGGGCTCGCCCCCTTCGGTGCGGGCCGTGGCGTAGCTGCTCCACACGTGAACCATGTTGCCCGACCGGCTCGTGACCCGGTCCGTCTCCCACTCCCAGAAGCCCTCCTCCCTGGGTGCGTTATCGCCGTAGTAGCCATCCAGGGTCATGACGTTCACCACCGGCTTCCCGGCGTCGTCGATCCCCGCGATGGCCACCCAGGCCTCCGGATGGTGCAACGTTCGGTCGCGCGCGGCGTCGGGGGCCTCTCCTGCCGGTCCGGAGACCACTTCGTAATACGCGCGCATGATCCCGTCGATGGACGAGACGTCCTCGGGACGCGGGTCTTGAGCACTTGCCGGGCTGTGCGCCACGACGAGGACGGCAAGGGCTACCATCATTTGGGTTCTCATGGCTGTCTTTCCGTTTCTTCCCTCGAGGATGGAACATCGTGCCGGGCGTAGAATGCACGCCCACCCCGGAACGGTCGGTGGGGTCCGGTCCCTACTCCGCCCGCAACACGTCAGCTGGATCCATCCGGGCAGCGCGCACGGCGGGAAACAGGCTGGCCGTCGTGGCGACCAGGAGGAGAACCACGGGCACCCCCACATAGACGGTGGGGTCCAGAGGGCTGACCCGGAAAAGAAGACTGCCCAGCAAGCGCGTCAACCCGATGGCGGCTGCCATCCCGAGGCCGATGCCGACCCCCACCGGAACCAGGCCTCCGCCCACGACCCTCCGCCGGACATCCGCACCCGTTGCCCCCAGGGCGACGCGCACGCCGATGTCGTGGCGGCCCTGGCTCGCATCGAAGGCCACGAGGCCGTAGATCCCCACGGAGGCCAGAAAGAGCGCCACGACGCCGAAGAGGGTGAGCAGGATCGTGGGATAGGAATGGTCCGCCATGGCTCCCGCCTTTACGGCCTCCATCGTCTGGACGTTGTAGACAGGTGCCGCCCTGTTCATCCGGCTCACGAGGGCGCGAATGGGCCCGGCCAGGTGCTCTACGCTCTCACCGAATACCACCAGGTTCATCGTTCCCTCGGGCCCGTAGGCGCTCTGGCTCGCCTGAACATGGGGTACATACATCTTTGGGCGAGGCTCCGCCTGCAGACTGCCGTGGCGTTCGTTCCCGACGACCCCCACGATCTCCATCCAGGGGAGGTCATGGGAGAACAGCTTCACCTGACGGCCCAGGGCGCTTTCCCCAGGCCAATGTTCCCGTTCGAAGGCCTCGTTGACCACGACGGTCATCCTCGCACCGGCGTCATCCGTCTTCTCCAGGAACCGGCCCTCCCGCAGCGCCAGGTCCATGGTCCGAAAGTAGCCGGGCGTCACCTGCTCGAGCTCGGCCACCGGCGCATTTCCGATGTTCGCTACCTCCCGCCCGCGTATCTGGATGGACCAGAGGCCGATTCCCTCAAACAGCGGCAATCTCGAAACGGCGCCGGCCGAGGATACACCGGGGAGGCTTTCGACCCGGTCCAGCAGACCCTGGTAGAAGGCAGCAGGGTCTTGCTCCCCGGCGATGCCGTCTTCAGGCAGGCTCACCCGCATGGTCAGGACGTTCTCGGTCCTGAATCCCGGGTCGCTCCGGTAGAGCTTCACCACGCTCCGAACCATGACCCCGGCCCCGATCACCAGGACCACCGCAAGCGCCACCTCCGAGCTCACCAGCGCCCGACGAGTGGCCCTGGCCCGCCGAGAGCCGGCTAGCGTCCGCCCTCCTTCCCTCAGGTGCGTCTGGAGATCGGAGCGGCTGGCGGCCAGGGCCGGGAGCAGACCGAAGAGGAGACCGGTCAGGATGGTCAAGGCCGCGGCAAACGCCAGCACCCCGAGATCGATGCCGATCTCCTCAGCTCTGGGAATGGCATTGCCTGCCAGGGATCGAATCGCCCGGATTCCCAGGACCGCCACCAGAACTCCGACTGTCCCTCCCACCATGGCGAGAGAAATGCTCTCCATCATAGAGTGCAGGACCATGCGGCCGCGGGGCGCACCGAGGGCAGAGCGGACTGCCAACTCCTGCCGTCGACTCTCGCCTCGGGCCAGAAGGAGGTTGGCGAGGTTGGTGCACCCAATGAGGAGAAGGAACGCCACCGCGACCATCAGCACGAGAAGCGGCGTGCGGGTGGGCCCGACCATCTGCTCCGAGAGGAGGACCAGATCCGAAGAATACCCCAATCCCGCGAGGTACTCCCCATGCTCGGCCACGAAACGTTCCCCCATGGCTCTGATCTCGGCCCGAGCCGCCCCGAGGGTGACGCCCTTCTCGAGACGCCCGTAGACCCTCAGGTAGTGATTGTTCCAGTAGTCCAGGTTTGCCGAATCGATCCGATACGCAGTCCAGAGTGCGGTCTCCGGGGACGGAAAATGGAAGCCTGCCGGCATCACCCCAATCACCTGGTATGACTCTCCGTCGAGGGTCAGGGACCGGTGGAGCACGGCAGCGTCGGCCCCGAACATCTCCATCCACAGGCCGTAGCTGAGCACCGCCACGGGGGGAGCATTCCGGACATCTTCCTCGTCCGTGAAAGTGCGTCCGAGGGTCGGCGGCACACCGAGGATCCTGAAGAGCTCGTGCGTCGTCTCCAGTGTGGCGATGCGCCTGGGTTGGCCGTCCACCTGGAGCGTTCGGGAAACGCTCCGAGTCGCAGCGACGGCCTCCAGGCTCTTGGCTTCGGTCCGGAAGGCCAGGAACTCCGGCTCTGATTCCGAACCCCCGCGTCCCTGGACCGTGCTGATCATGACCAACTCCCCTGGATCCTCATAGGGGAGTGGCGATAGCAGGATGCCCTCCACGAAGCTGAAGACCACTGTGGTGGCCCCGATCCCGAGGGCGACGGTGAGAGCCCCGGTGGCCGTGAAGGCGGGGTTCCGGCCAAGGGAACGCAGTGCGAACCGAAGCTCGTACCAGCTCTGGGCAGGCAGCACGGCCGGGCTCCGGAAGCCTGCGCGAGCCCCGGCCAGCCTGAGTCTGAGCCCCCCCCGCAGAACCGCCGACAGCTCCCTGACCCAAAACCGAGCCCTGCCTCGGACTCCCGTCCGCGCCCGCATGTCCTCTTCCCTCCGCCGAAACGTCTCTAGCATCTCTGCTCCGGAATCCTCACGGACCTCTCGAGGAAAGGTGAGCATGAGCATTCTGAAAATCCGGAACGGCACATTCGGGAACGGACCCATTCCGCGTCTCCTAGGCCGGAGCGAAGGGCAGGACCTTTTTTTCGACCGCGATGCCGAGGAGCCGGGCAAGTCGCTGGGACTCGGCCTCGAGCACCCGTGTTCCGAGGAGTGTGAGGCGGTAGGTGCGCCTTCGCCTGTCCTCGTCGGGCGGACGCTCCGACCTCGGCACGACTTCGATCAGTTGCTCGTCCCGCATCCGCTTGATGGCTGCGTACAGCGTCCCGGTCTCCAACTCCATCTTCCCATCGGTCCGCTCCTCGACCTCCTTGATGATCCCGTATCCATGTCGGTCGGCATCGGCCAGGGCCAGGAGGACGTGGTAGGTCAGGGGCGTAAGGGGCAGTAGAGAAGCTGGATCCGGGGCGTTCAAGGCGACCCCCTGGTAAGGGTTGGGCAAATTGAGGTGATTGATACTATAGGGATGAGCCCTATAGTGTCAATCCGTCCAGCCACCGATGCCCTGGTCGGGATTCCCTCCAGGGTCCATACTCTTGGGGGCGCCCATCTGGTCAAGCGAGCCATGACCTTTTTCTCCGAGAAGGACGAGTCCGCGTGAGATCTGAAGCCGGCAAGCTCCTGAAGATCCTGCGGGTGCGGGACGGCCTCGCCGTCACCGTGGGGATCATCATCGGGGTGGGCATTCTCCGGACCCCGGGGCTCATAGCCGGCTACCTGGGCAATCCGCTGGCCATGCTGGGTGTGTGGGCCTTTGGGGGCGTGGTGGTGGTCCTGAGCACGATGGTGTTGGCGGAAATGGCCGCCGCTCTCCCGCAGGCGGGGGGGAAGTACGTCTATGCCAGGGAGGCCTACGGGCCCCAAATCGGGTTTGTGGTGGGATGGTCCGAGCTCCTGGTCACCCGCGGCTTCTCGGGGGCCGCCAAGGCCGTCGTCATCGCCGAATACCTGGTACTCCTCATGGGCAGGGGGTCCGTCCCGATCCTGGCCGCTACCGTTGTCCTGGCCTTCTTCCTCCTGCACACCGGGGGGCTGAAGGTGGGACGGGATTTCCAGAACATCTCCACCTTGGCGAAGGTCCTCTTCATCCTTGCCATAGGGGCGGCGGGGGTGATGGGTGGCGACGGGAGCGGTTTCTTCACCTCTATGGAGGTCTCTCCGGAGTTCAGCGGCTTGCTGGGCCTCGCCCTGGCCTACCAGGCCATCGCCTTCAGCTACTACGGATGGGAAGAGCCGGCCAAACTGGCGGAGGAGACCATGGATCCGGGGCGGAGTCTGCCCAGGATTCTCGTGGGGGGAGCCGTGGCGGTGGCCATCCTGTATCTCCTCATCAACCTGGCCTTTCTGAGTGCCCTTACGCCGGAGGAGATGGCCGGGTCCCCGCTGGTGGCAGCCGACGCGCTGCACGCCACTTTCGGAGGGGCTGCGGGGACATTCGTGACCGTCGCCAGTCTGGTGATCCTCCTCAGCTCCCTGAACGTCCAATTCCTGGGAATGCCCCGGGTGGTCCTGGGGTTGTCGAGAGAGGGAATGGCTCCGTCGGGGTTTCTCCGGGTGAGCGCGCGAGGCACCCCCCAACCCGCGTTGGTGTTCATCACCGCCATCCTCCTGGGGCTGGCGGTCACCGGGGCCTTCGAGTTCCTCATGAGGTTCATGATGGCCGTGGCCTTCGCCGTGGACCTGGTGGTCCTGGCGGGGGTCTTTGTCTTGAGGCGCCGGCGGCCGGACCTCCCCCGACCTCTTCTCGTCCCGTTCTTTCCCTGGCTTCCGGGGGTCACCGTCGTTCTCTACTTTCTCGTCTTCGCCACCATCGTCACTACTCAACCCGCCCTCGGGCTCGGAGCCGCCGTCATGATCGGGGGCCTCTGGTTGGCGGGGTGGGGCACGTTGAGGACATGGAAATGAGGTATGCCCCTTCGGTAATCGACCTGATCGGCAAGACCCCCCTTCTGGCGCTGGATCGGATCAACGCCGCCGGCTCGGCCCGGGTGTTGGGGAAATGCGAGTTCCTCAACCCCGTCGCCATCAAGGACCGGCCGGCTCTCTACATGATTCGGGAAGCGGAGAAGCGGGGAGACATCGCGCCGGGCGACACGCTGGTGGAGGCGACATCGGGAAACACCGGAATGGCCCTGGCCTACATCGGGAAGATGCGGGGCTACCGGGTGATTCTCTGCATGTCGGAGATCCAGAGCCTGGAGCGGCGGCGGATCCTGAAGGCGTTGGGAGCCGAGCTGGTCCTCACCCCGAAGGAGGAAGGCACCCGGGCCGCCAAAGCCCGAGCCCTGGAGATCCACGCCGAGATCCCCGGCTCCTATTACGTGGGACAGCACGACAACATGGACAACCCCAGGGCCCACTTCGAGACCACGGGCCCGGAGATCTGGGAGGATACCGAAGGGGCGGTCGACGTGTTCGTGGCCCCACTGGGGACCGGCGGTACCCTCACGGGAGTGGCCCAGAGCCTCAAGCCGAAGAAACCGAGCTTGCGTGTGGTGGGGGTGGAACCGGCCGAGGCTCCCTTCGTGTCGGAGGGACGCTTCGCACCTCACCGGATGATGGGAACGGCCCCGGGCTTCATGCCGGGGATCGTAAAGGAACATCGGAGCCTCATCGACGAGATCCGCCTGGTCTCGGAGGACGAGGCCTTTCGGACCTGCCGGGATCTGGCGGAAAAGGAAGGAGTCCTCCTGGGGATCTCCTCCGGAGCCAGCGTCCATGCCGCACTCCAGCTCTCCCGCGATCCCGCCTATGCCGGACAGGTCATCGTGACGATCCTGTGCGATACGGGCGAGAGATACCTGAGCGTCGAAGGCCTTTTCGCGTGAGCCGGCACGGGGTACTCTCAACTATCCCCAACCCCATACAGGAGCCTGTTCCATGCGCTGTCCCCGTCTCGTGCGAACCCTCCTCGCCGGCATCGCACTCTCTGTCCTGGGTAGCTGCACCGCCCCTGGCCAGCCCCAGGTGGAGCTGCGGAGGAGCTATCGGAAGCAGGAGGTGATGATCCCCATGCGGGACGGGGTGAGGCTCTTCACCTCCATCTTCATCCCCCGGGACGCCTCGAAGCAGTACCCCATCCTCCTCCGGCGCACCCCCTACGCCTGCCGCCCGTACGGGGAAGACGCCTTCCCGCAGGGGCTGGGTAACCAGCAGGCCCGCTACGTCCGGGAGGGGTACATCATGGTGTGCCAGGACGTCCGGGGCCGGTACCTGTCAGAGGGGGAATACGCCAACGTCCGCCCGGTCCTCACGGAGAGGAACGGGCCCGAGGACATCGACGAGACCACCGACACCTGGGACACGGTGGAGTGGCTGGTGAACAACCTGGAGGAGGACAACGGGAAGGTGGGGATCAGCGGCATCTCGTATCCGGGCTTCTACACCTGGATGGGGACCATCGGGGCCCACCCCGCAGTGGTGGCCACTTCCCCCCAGGCCCCGGTTTCCAAGTGGATGGCCGGGGACGACTTCTACCACAACGGGGCCTTCCTCCTCCCCCACGCCTTCGATTTCTACTCCAGCTTCGGCTGGCCCCGGCCCCGCCCCACCACGGAGCCCAACCAGCGCCTGGATCACGGCACGCCGGACGAATACGCGTTCTTCATGGAGATGGGCCCCCTCTCCAACGCCAACGAGATGTACTTCCATCACCAGGTGGCGTTCTGGGACACCCTCACCATGAACGACCAGTGGAACGACTACTGGGCAGCGAGGAACATCCTCCCGCACCTCACGGATCTGAAGCCGGCGACGCTGGTGGTGGGGGGATGGTTCGACACCGAGAACCTCTTCGGAGCGCTGAACTCCTACCAGGCCAAGGAGGCCCAGTCCCCGGGAGTGGTTAACACGCTGGTCATGGGGCCCTGGTATCACGGGGGGTGGAATTCATCTCGCGGGGATTCCCTTGGAGCGATCGCATGGGGGTCGGCCACCTCCCTGTTCTACACCGACAGCATCGAGGGCCCCTTCTTCGACCACTGGCTCAAGGACGGCCCGGACCCTGAGCTTCCGGAGGCGTACGTCTTCGATACCGGAGTGAAGGAATGGCGGCGCTTCGATGCCTGGCCGCCCCCTGAAGTCCAGGACGCAGGCCTCTACCTTCAGGACGGATTCCACCTGGGGTTCGAGGCCCCCGGAGCCGTGAGCCGTGCCTACGACGAGTACGTCCACGACCCGGCCCACCCGGTGCCCTACACGGCCCAGACGGTCACCTGGTACAACCGGGCCTTCATGCTGGAGGACCAACGCTTCGCCTCCCGTCGCCCCGACGTCCTGACCTACGAGTCGGAGGTCCTCACGGAGGACTTCACCGTTGCGGGCCCCATCCGGGTCTCCCTGGTGGTCTCCACCTCCGGTACCGATGCCGACTGGATCGTGAAGCTCATCGACGTCTTCCCGGACACCCTGGAAGCGGGATCCGGGACTTCGAACGGGGAGCCCCCCCTGGGAGGATACCAGATGCTGGTCCGGGGGGACGTCCTCCGAGGC